>JAJZRM010000099.1 GCA_021802685.1 Deltaproteobacteria bacterium
GGTACCGCTTCCCCCGGTCGTCGTACAGCCAGCACCCTTCCCCGCGGACGAACGTCACCGGGCTGCGGGAGTAGTTCCGCATCTGGTACCGTTCCGTCCGCTCGATCGATTCCCCGGGGTTCATATCCTTACGGCTCCTTTCGTCCCCTGGACGATTTCCGTTCCGACGCCCGCGTCGGTGAAGATCTCCAGCAGCACGCTGTGGGGGATCCTCCCGTCGATGATGTGGACCTTCCGGACCCCTTTGCGCAGCGCCGCCAGGCCGCACTCGACCTTCGGGATCATCCCGCCGGTGATCCCCCCCGACCCGATCGCGGCCGTGGCCTCCTCCTCCGTCATGGTGGAGATGCGCCGTTCCCCTGCGTCGAGCACCCCGGGGACGTCGGTGAGGAGGATGAACTTCTCCGCCGACACGGCCGCGGCCACCTCGGCGGCCGCCGTGTCGCCGTTGATGTTGTACGCCTCGCCTTCCCCGCCCACGCCGATGGGGGCGATGACGGGAACGAAACCGTCTCCCTCCAGCGTCCGCAGGATCTCCGGCCGCACCTCCAGCACCTCCCCCACCAGGCCGAGGTCCAGCGGTTTCCCCGTGGCGCGGCTTCTCGCCTCGATCTTGCGCGCCCGGATCAGCCCGCCGTCCTTGCCGCTCAAGCCCACCGCCCTCCCCCCGAACTTGTTGATGAAGGCCGTGATCCGCTTGTTCACCGTCCCCCCGAGAACCATCTCCACCACTTCCATCGCCTCGGGGGAGGTCACCCGCAGCCCCTCCTTCCGGGCGGTGGGGATCTTGAGCCGCTCGAGCATCCGGTCGATCTGAGGCCCCCCGCCGTGGACCACGACGGGGCGGATCCCGACGTACTGGAGCAGGACGATGTCCTCGGCGAACGACGCCATCCGGGCGTCGTCCTTCATCGCTGCGCCGCCGTACTTCACCACCACCGTCTTGCCGTTGAATTCCCGGATGTACGGCAGCGCCTCGATCAGCGTCTCCGCCTTCAGGATGTACTCTTTCATGTCCGCCAAGGTCTTCGTCCCCCGTCACAGGATATAGCGGCTCAAGTCGGCGTCCTTCACGATCCCCGCGAGCCGCTCTTCCACGTACCCCCGGGTGACGGTGAACTCCCCCCCCGCCATCTCCGGAGCGGAGAACAGCAGCTCGTCGAGCAGCCGCTCCATCACCGTGTGCAGCCGGCGCGCGCCGATGTTCTCCGTGCGGTCGTTCACCTCGCACGCCATCTCCGCGATCCGGTCGACGGCCCCCTCGTCGAAGGAGAGGCGAACCCCTTCCGTCGCCAGCATGGCGGCGTACTGCCGCGTGAGCGCGCCTTGCGGCTCGGTCAGGATCCGCACGAAATCCTCCTTCGCGAGGGACGACAGCTCCACCCGGATGGGGAACCGCCCCTGGAGCTCCGGGATGAGGTCGGACGGCTTGTTGACGTGGAACGCCCCCGCGGCGATGAACAGGACGTGGTCGGTCCGGACGACGCCGTACTTCGTGTTCACGTTGGACCCCTCCACGATCGGCAGCAGGTCCCGCTGCACCCCCTGCCGCGACACGTCGGGGCCCGCGAGGGACTCCTTCCCGGCGATCTTGTCGATCTCGTCGAGGAAGACGATGCCGGACTGTTCCGTCCGCTCCACCGCCATCTGCTTCACCCGGTCCATGTCGACCCGTCGCGCGGCCTCTTCCTGCTCGTAATGCCGCAGGGCTTCCGGGATCCGCATCCGCTTCCGGCGGGTGCGCTTCGGGAAGAGGTTCGAGAGCATCTCCTGGAGGTTCCCCTCCATCCCCTCGCCCGCCCCCCCGGTCATGGGCCCCAGTTCGAGGACCGGCAGGGCCGCCTCGCGCACCTCGACCTCCACCGTGCGGTCGGCGAGCTTCCCTTCCCGCAGCATCGTCCGGAACCGCCCCCGGGTCTCCTCCGCCCCGTCCCCGCCTTCCGCCCGGGCCTCTCCCTCGGGGCTCCGGGCAGGCGCCCTCGGCAGCAGGAGGTCGAGGACGCGCTCCTCGGCGTCCGCCTTCGCCCGGTCGGCGACTTTTTCCATCTCCTCCGCCCGCACCATGTGGACCGCGATCTCGGCCAGGTCGCGGATCATCGATTCCACGTCGCGTCCCACGTACCCCACCTCGGTGAACTTGGACGCCTCGACCTTCAGGAAGGGGGCCTGGGCGAGTTTCGCCAGCCGCCGGGCGATCTCCGTCTTGCCGACCCCGGTGGGGCCGACCATGATGATGTTCTTCGGAACGATCTCGTCCCGCAGCTCCGGGGGGACCTGCTGCCGCCTCCACCGGTTCCGCAGGGCGATCGCCACCGCGCGCTTGGCCGCCGCCTGCCCCACGATGTACCGGTCGAGCTCGCCGACGATCTCCCGGGGGACCAGGCGCCGGGCCCCGTCGGCCGATGTCTTTTCCCGCGTCACGGCGATTCGATCTCCTCCGACACGATGTTGGCGTTGGTGAAGACGCAGATCTCGGAGGCGACCCGCACGGCCTCCCGCGCGATGTCCCCGGCCGGGAGCTCGGTGTGGATCAGCAGGGCGCGCGCCGCCGCCAGGGCGAAGGAGCCGCCCGAACCGATGCCGATCACCCCGTCGTCGGGCTCCACCACGTCCCCGTTCCCTGACAGAAGCATGAGATCGCTCCCGTCGGTGACCACCATCAACGCCTCCAGGCGGCGCAGCACGCGGTCCGTGCGCCAGTCCTTCGCCAGCTCCACGGCGGCCCTCCGCAGGTTCCCGCGGAACTCCGACAGCTTGGCCTCGAACTTCTCGAACAGGGTGAAGGCGTCCGCCGTGCTCCCGGCGAACCCCGCGACCACCCGGCCCTCGTACAGGCGGCGGATCTTCTTCGCGGTGTGCTTCAGCACCGCGTTCCCCATCGTCACCTGGCCGTCCCCCGCCACGGCGACGCGCCCTCCGCGCGATACGGCGACCACGGTCGTTCCCTGGAACTGTGTCTTCATCCCTTCGCTCCCCGCCCGCCCCGCGGTTTGCCCGCGGCCAGCGGATGCGCCTTCTCGTACGCCCCCACCAGGTGCCCCACGTCGACCCGGGCGTACCGCTGCGTCGTCGAAAGGGACGCGTGCCCGAGCATCTCCTGGATCGCGCGCAGGTCCGCCCCCGATTCGAGGAGGTGGGTCGCGAAGGAGTGCCGCATCCCGTGAGGCGACAGGTGCCGCCGGATCTCCCCGCATTCCCCGATCGCCGCATCGAGCATCCTGGCCACGCTCCGCGCGGAGATCCCCGCGCCGGATTTCCTTCCCACCCTCCCCCGCAGGTTCAGGAAGAGCGGTTCGTCGATGGCGCTTCGGAAATCCCCTCCCCGCGCCGCGGGGCGGACGGCCAGGTATTCCCGCAGCGCGCGGAGCGCCTTTTCCCCGACGGGAACCACCCGGACCTTCCGTCCTTTTCCCGTAACGCGGACCGTCCCGCTTTCCGGGGAAACGTCGCGCATGCGCAGCGCGACGAGTTCCCCCACCCGCAGCCCCGAGGAGTAGAGCAGCTCGAGGATCGCGGCGTCGCGCTTCGACGCCGGGTCGTCCGCCGGAAGGGAGGAGAGGAACCCCGCCATCTCGTCCACCGGGAGGAACTCGGGCAACCGCATCGATCGGCGGGGGGCGGACAGCCCGGACGCGGGATTTCCCCTCGCTTCTCCCACCGAGACCAGGAAAGAGAAGAAGGTCCGCACCGCGGAGAGCCGCCGCGAAACCGTCGAAGGTTCACGCCCCGGAAGCGACGAGGACAGGAACCGGCGAAGGTCGGCCGCGGTGACGGCGCCCCAACCCCCTTCGCCGTCCGGATCCTTCCCGGTCGACTCGATCAGGTGCGCCCGGAGGGCGCGGATTTCGCGCAGGTACGCGCGGACGGTTTCCTTCGACGCGTTCCGCTCCGCCTCGAGCGACTTCCCGAACCGGCTGACGGCCCCTTCTCCCACCGTGTCGCTTCTCCCGCAAAGTAAAAGAGTTTTTTAACACTTATGCGGGGAACGATCAAGAAGGGGGACACTCTTGGTCTGATCGGGGATGCAGGGAAAGAGTGTTCCCCCTTACGGGCGCGATGGGGCGAATCCGCGGACCGCGTCGAGGGCGATCTCGGCTTTCCGCGCTTTCCGGTCCAGCTTCCGGCGCAACGGCACTTCCGGGAGCAGCCCGAAGTTGGCGTTCATCGGCTGGGGCTCCCCCTTGCCCGGCGTCGTGATGTGGTCCATCAGGGATCCGACCATCGACTCGAGCGGAAAGGGCCGCGGCTCCCGCCCCAGGGCGCGGCAGGCGGCGGACGCCCCGGCGACCAGGCCGGAGGCGATCGATTCGACGTACCCTTCCACGCCGGTGATCTGCCCGGCGATGAACAGGCCCTCCCGGCCCCGGCACTCCATCCAGGGCGTCAAGTGGCGGCGGGCGTCCAGGAAACTGTTCCGGTGGACCGATCCGTACCGCAGGAACTCGGCGTTCTCGAGTCCCGGGATCATGGAGAAGACCTTCTTCTGCCCGGGGTAGGTCAGCCGCGTCTGGAAACCGACGAGGTTGTACATCGTCCCTTCCGAGTTCTCCTTCCGGAGTTGCACGACGGCATGGGGGATCTTCCCCGTCCGCGGATCCGGGAGACCCACCGGCCGGAGAGGCCCGTAGAGCAAGGTTTCGGGGCCGCGCCGGGCGATCTCCTCCACCGGCATGCACCCCTCGAAATACCTGGGCTCCTCGAAATCCCGCAGCGGCACGGTGTTCGCCGACAGGAGGGCGGAAAGGAACGCCTCGTACCGCTCCCGGTCCATGGGAAGGTTGAGGTAGTCGCCCGTACCCGCGCCGTACCGGTCCGCGACGTACGCCGTCTCCCTGCCGATCGTCTCTGTGGCAACGATGGGGGAAATCGCGTCGTAGAAATAGAACCCCTCCTCTCCGACCAGGCGGCGGAGAGCCGACGAAATGGATTCCGATGCGAGCGGGCCGCACGCCAGCACGACCAGCGGGGCGTCCGGGATCTCCGTCGCCTCCGCTTCGACGATGCGGATGCCGGGGCGGGACCGCACGGCGTCCGTCACCCCCCGCGCGAACCGTTCCCGGTCGACCGCCAGCGCCTTCCCCGCCGGCACCCTTGTCGCGTCCGCGACCGCCAGCAGCCGCGAACCCAGGATCCGCAGCTCCTCCTTCAGCAGTCCCTTGCCGGAGGCGATCTCCTCCGAGCCCAGGGAGTTGCTGCAGACGAGCTCCCCGAACCAGCCCGTGCGGTGCGCCTCCGTCCCCTTCCCGGGGCGCATCTCGAACAGGTCCACGGCAACGCCCGCGTCCGAAAGCCGCAGCGCCGCCTCGGATCCCGCAAGGCCCGCGCCCACGACCGCCGCGCCGGCGCGCCGCTCAGGCGCCATGGACGCCCCTCGCGCCGCCGTTCGCCGACACCGGGAGGAAGATCGAAAACGTGCTCCCCTTCCCCGGGGTGGAGCGCGCCTCGATGAACCCCCTGTGGTAGTGCACGATCCTCTGGGAGATCGAGAGCCCCAGGCCCGTACCCCCCTCCTTCGTCGTATAGAACGGATTGAAGATCCTCTCCAGGTCCCGCGGGTCGATCCCTACCCCGGAATCGGCGATCGTCAGCACGACATACCGGATTCCGTGGCGGATCTGCTCGAAGGAGTCCACGAGGATGCGGCCTCCCGAAGGCGTCGCCTGCACCGCGTTCCGGACCAGGTTCCAGGCCACCTGCCGCAGCTGCTCCGCGTCCCCTTCCACGGACAACTCCTTCATCGCCATGCACTCGATCAGAACGCCTTTTTCGCGCCCTTCCCCCGCGCGGACCGCATCCGCGGTCTCCCGGAGAAGGGCCGTCACCGGGACCGGCGCCACGTTCCGTATGGAGGTCGCGGTGTAGGAGAGGAAATCTGAGATCAGGCCGTTCAGCCGCTTGCTCTCCCGTTCGATGATCTCCAGCAGGGTGGCGGCCTCCCCCGGCGCGGACGGAGACTCGCGGAGCAGCTGGGAGGAGCCGGCGATGGAAGCGAGGGGGTTCCGGATCTCGTGGGCGAGCCCCGCCGCCAGTTCCCCCACGCCCGCCAGGCGGTCCGCGATCCGGATCCGCTCCTCCATCTGCTTGACCGGTGTAAGGTCCTGGAAGATGACCACGCGCCCGATGGCGGTTCCATCCGGGTCCTTCATCTGGGAGGAGGAATACCCGAGGAAGATCTCCGCCCCGCCCGAGCGGACGAACCGGATTTCGGGACGCCCGGAGGGCGGGTCGTCCCGCTGCCCCTGGTCCCCGGCCTCGTCGATCCCTTCGAGGACCCCCTGGAGCGGTTTACCGACCAGGTCTTCCCGCCTCGCCCCGAGGATCGAGCACGCCGAATCGTTCAGGAGGCTCACGCGCCCTTCCAGGTCGGTGGTCAGGATGCCGGAAGGGATGTTGTCGATCACGTTCTTGTGAAACGTCTCCAGTTTGCGGATCACCTCGTCCCGGTCCAGCACCCGCTGCCTCCCCTTGCGGATATCTTCCCCCAGGAGCCCCGAGAGGAGGCCGGTCAAAACGAAACCGGAGGTGTGGGTGCCCACCGTGCGGACGAATTGGGACAGGCCGATCACGGTTCCCTCGGTCCCGGGCGGGAGGAGGATCCGCTTCATCTGGAGGTACAGGAGGAGGGTGAAGCCCGCGGAGGAAAGGAAGGCCCACACCACGGCCCCCCGCATGTGCCGTTCGAGGCTTCCGAGCAGGATGATCAACACGTACATGAAGGAGAACACGCTGTCGTAGCCCCCCGTGGCGAACACCAGGATCGAGATGAACGCCACATCGACCAGGGCCTGCACGTACAGGCCGGGGACGGGCAGCTCCGTGCCCCCCCAGGCGGCGTACCGGACCAACAGCCAACCGTAGGACAGGAGAACCGCGAAATAGAGGTATATGAATCCCTTGGAAAAGAGGAGCTCCGGCGCCCGGAACTGCACCACGACGACGGACGCCAGCAGGGCGAAGCTGATCCCCGACCGGACCAGGATGAAATTGCGGCCCGCGGGTCCCTGGCCCTCGCGTCCCTCCCTGGGGACCGGGGGCAACGGTTATCCCCCGACGACCCCCGCCAGTTTGAACACCGGCAGGTACATCGCGATGACCAGGCCGCCGATGACGACGCCGAGGAAGATCATCAGCATCGGTTCGAGGAGCGACGTCAACGCTTCGACCGCCGAGTCGACCTCGTCGTCGTAGAAATCGGCGATCTTGTTGAGCATCACGTCGAGCGCGCCGGTGGCCTCACCGACCGCCACCATCTGGGTCACCATCGGCGGGAACACCTTGCTCTCGGCCAGCGGCTCCGCGATCGTCTTCCCCTCGCTGATGCTCCCCCGGGCGCTGACGATCGCCTCCTCGATGATCTTGTTCCCCGCGGTCTTCGCCACGATGTCCATGCTCTCCAGGATGGGGACGCCGCTGCTCACCATCGTCCCCAGGGTGCGCGAGAAGCGGGCGACCGCGATGCGCTGCAGGAGGGATCCGACCACGGGAAGCCGGAGGAGGAGCCGGTCGATGTTTCTTCGCCCGGCATCCCGGCCGATGTACCACCGGAACGCCGCCCCGATCAGGAAGACGAGGACGACGAAGACCAGGAAGTATTTCTGAGTGACGGCGCTGATCCGCAGCACCACCATGGTAGGCGCCGGAAGGGTTCCCCCGAAATCCTGGAACATCTTCGCGAAGATCGGGATGACGTACAGGAGCAGGACGACCGTGACGATCAGGGCCACGGCGACGATCGTGGACGGGTAGACCATCGCCCCCTTGATCTTCTTCGCCAGCTTCATCGCCTTCTCTATGTGTTCCGCCAGGCGGGACAGGATCGTGTCGAGGATGCCGCCCACCTCGCCGGCGGCGACCAGGTTGATGAACAGGGGATCGAACACATTCGGGTGCTTTCCGAGGGCGTCCGCGAACGTGGACCCGCTCTCCACGTCCTCCTTCACGCGGACGAGCACCTTCTTGAACGACGGGTTCTCCTGCTGGGCCCCCAGGATGTCCAGGCACTGGACGAGCGGAAGCCCCGCGTCGATCATGGTGGCGAACTGGCGGGTGAAAACGGCCAGGTCCTTCTGGGAGACCTTCTTTTCTCCCCGGAACGGGATCGGGATATTGAGGGCGAAGGCCGCCCCCTTCTTCTTGATGCTGGTGGGGGCGATCTGGTCCCGGCGCAGCTGCGCGAGGACGAACGCCTCGTTCGGAGCCTCGATGTCCCCCGAAACCTTCGCGCCGGACCGGTTCTTGCCTTCCCATGCGAATTTCGCCATCGTTCCCTCCGTCCCCCGTAAAAAGGGGCCTTACGGCCTTCGTCCTGCCCCTTGCGGGGCGTTCTGCGCCGCGGACAGCAGGTTCCGGAACTCGTCCGGATCGTTGCTCCGCCCCACCGCGTCGTCGAGCGTGATTTCCCGGCGCTGGAAGCATCCGATCAGGGATTGGTTCAACGTCTGCATGCCGAACTTGGTCTGCCCCACCTGCATCTGCGAGTAGATCTGGTGCACCTTCTCCTCGCGGATCAGGTTCCGGATCGCGGGGTTCGGTATCATCACCTCGAGCGCCAGCACGCGCCCCGGCCCGTTGGCCCGGGGAATGAGGATCTGCGAAATGACCCCTTCGAGCACGAAGGAGAGCTGGGCGCGCACCTGCGGCTGCTGGTACGGCGGGAACACGTCGAGGATCCGGTTGATCGTCTGGACGCACGAGTTGGTGTGCAGCGTGGCGAACACGAGGTGGCC
>JAJZRM010000100.1 GCA_021802685.1 Deltaproteobacteria bacterium
GTAACGCATCGAGAGCGTCGATGCGCCGCATCCGGCAAGGCGCGCGACTGAGGCGTACTGTGAAGTACGGCGCAAGGAGCGCAACGAAGCCGGGGCGGATGCAGCGGCGCTCGAATGCTACCGTATTTATGAATTGAAGCACTTAGCCGGTCAACCCATCTTGGGATCGAGAGCCCGGCCGCCGATCAGGTGGAAATGCAGGTGCGGAACGACCTGCCCCCCCTGGTCGCCGTTGTTGATGACGACGCGGTAGCCCGTCTCGGCCACGCCTTTGTCGTTGGCGATCTTCGCCGCCAGGCGCAGCGCCTTGCCCAGCATCGGGGCGTCGTTCTTTCCCACCTCGTTCAGGTTCTGCATGTGCTCCTTGGGAACGATGAGCACGTGAACGGGCGCCACTGGATGCAGGTCGGGAAAGGCAAGCAGGTCGTGGTCCTCGTAGAGGGGCTGCGTCGGCACTTCCTTCCGTGCGATCTTGCAGAAAACGCAATCGTCGCTCATGCGGTCTTACCCCCTAACCCGGTATGCGCTGCGATAAAAGCATGTCCGCTCCCCCGTGTGGCACGCGGGGCCGTGCTGCCGGACGCGGTACAGGATCGTGTCGACGTCGCAGTCGTAGAGGATTTCCTCCACGTCCTGGAAATGCCCCGATGTTTCCCCTTTCACCCAAAGGGACTTCCTCGATCGGCTCCAATAGGTCGCGTGCCCGGATGAAAAAGTGTTGCGGATCGCCTCCGCGTTCGCCCACGCCACCATGAGCACGACGTTGTCGGCCGCATCCTGCGTGACGACGGGGACCAGCCCCCGCTCGTCGAACTTCACCTGCGCGATCAGTTCCTCCGCCGTCATCAGACCTCCGTTTTCCCCGGCATGCCGCCGTCCGGGGCGGGCGGCCGCACGGATACGCCGTGGAGGCGGAGGTATTCACGGGCCTCCGCCACGGTGTGCTCGGCGTAATGGAAGATGGAAGCGGCCAGCACCGCGTCCGCGCCCCCTTCCGTCAGCCCCTCCAGCAGGTGCGCGAGGGTACCCACGCCGCCGGACGCGATCACGGGAATCCCCACGGCGTCCACGATGGCGCGCGTCAGCGGGATGTCGTACCCGTCGCGGGTCCCGTCGCGGTCCATGCTGGTCAGGAGGATCTCGCCGGCGCCGTACTCCTCCATCCTGCGCGCCCATTCCACGGCGGGGATCCCCGTGGGCCGGCGTCCTCCGTGGGTGTAGACTTCCCATTCCCCCGCCCTGCCGGGCACCGCGCGGGCGTCGATCGCCACGACCGTGCACTGGCTCCCGAACCGTTCGGCCGCGAGCCGGACGAAACCGGGATCGTCCACCGCCGCGGTGTTGATCGACACCTTGTCGGCCCCCGCCAGCAGGAGGGCGCGGATGTCTTCCACCGTGCGGATCCCTCCTCCGACCGTGAGCGGCATGAAGACCTGCTCCGCCGTCTTCCTCACGACATCGATCAGGATGTCGCGCTTCTCGTGGGACGCCGTGATATCGAGGAAGACGAGCTCGTCCGCCTCTTCCCGGTCGTACCGCCCGGCGACCTCCACCGGATCCCCCGCATCCCGGAGCTCCAGGAAGCGGACCCCCTTGACGACCCGCCCGTCCTTGACGTCCAGGCACGGGATGATGCGCTTGGCCAGCATCCCGGCGATTACCCGCGCTCCGTCTTCAATGCCTCGGCCAGATCGATCGATCCGTCGTACAGCGCCCGGCCGATGATCGCGCCGGCGATCCCCTCGGGCTCCATCGACCGGAGCCTGCGCAGATCGCCCAGGGTGGTCACGCCGCCGGAGGCGATCACCGGGGCGGAAACCCCTTTGGCGAATTCCCGGATGGCGTCGAAATTGGGCCCGACCATCATCCCGTCGCGGCTGATGTCGGTGTAGATGAAGCAGGAGACGCCGCCCTTCTCGATCTCGCGGGCGAGGTCCGCGGCGATGACGCCCGTGACCTCGACCCACCCCCGGATCGCGACGCGGCCGTCGCGTGCGTCGATCCCCGCCGCCACTTTCCCCGGGTACGCCCGCGTGATCCGGGTGACCTCCTCCGGATCGCGGACGATGGAGGTTCCCAGGACCACGCGGGACACCCCCGCGGCGAAGTACCGGGACGCCGTATCGTAGTTCCGCACCCCGCCCCCCACCTGGACCGGCACGTCCGTGGAGGATGCGATGCGGCAGATGATGTCCGCGTTGGCGGGCTTCCCGAGAAAGGCGCCGTCGAGGTCGACCACGTGGAGCCATGAAGCCCCCGCCGCAACGAACCGCTTCGCCACGTCCAGCGGGGAGTCGGAGAAAACCGTGGCTTCATCGGCGCGCCCCTGGCGAAGCCGGACCGCCTTCCCTTTCTGGATGTCGATCGCCGGTATGATCTGGAACGGCATGGCTTTCCCTCTCACGCCGCCGAAGCGCAAAGACGGCCGAAGTTCCCGAGCAGGCGCAGCCCCGCCGCCTGGCTCTTTTCCGGGTGGAATTGGACTGCGAAGCGGTTCCCCCGGCCCACCGCCGCCGCGAACGGAACGCCGTACGTCGTCCGGCATCCCGTGACGCCCGGATCGGCCGGAACGGCGTAATACGAGTGCACGAAGTAGAAATACGTCCCCGAGGGGATCCCCTGCAGCACCGGGTGGTCCGAAAGGATCGCGACGTCGTTCCAGCCCATGTGCGGCACCTTCAACGATCCGCCTCCCGGCGCGGGCATGTCCGCGGGGAACCGGACCACCTTGCCCGGGAAGAAGCCGATCCCCTCGTGCCTGCCGAACTCCTCGCTTTCGGCGAAGAGCATCTGCATCCCGACGCAGATCCCGAGGAACGGCCTGCCCGACGCGAGGTAATCGCGCAGGAACGGCAGCAGCCCCTGCCGCGCGACGTTTCCCATGCAGTCGCGGAACGCGCCCACGCCGGGGAAAACGATCCCCCGGCAGGCGGACAGCGCCGCGGGGTCGCCGGTGACGACGGTACGGAAGCCCAGCGATTCCATCGCTTTGCTCACGCTGCGAAGGTTCCCCATCCCGTAGTCCACCACTCCGATGGCGTCTCCGCGCCTTGTCCCGCCCACCGCCGTCATCCCAGGACGCCCTTGGTGGAGGGGACGCCCTTCACCCGCGGATCGATCCGGACCGCCTCGGACATGGCGCGGCCGAACGCCTTGAAGACGGCCTCCACGGTGTGGTGCGCGTTGGAGCCGTACTCGACGTTGACGTGCAGGCACACCCCCGACGACTGCGCGAAGGCGCGGAGGAACTCCTCCACGAGCTCCGTATCGAACTTTCCCACCTTCTCGTTCTTCAGGGGAACGCGGTAAACGAGGTGGGGCCGGGCGGAGATGTCCACCGTCACGGCCGCCAGCGCCTCGATCATCGGCACCACCGCATGCCCGTACCGCGCGATCCCCTTCATGTCCCCGAGGGCCCGGCGGAACGCCTCGCCGAGGCAGATCCCGGCGTCCTCCACCAGGTGGTGGTAGTCGACCTCGATGTCCCCTTTCCCCTCGACCGTCAGGTCGAACAGCCCGTGGCGCGCGAACAGCGTGAGCATGTGGTCGAGGAACGGGACCCCCGTCTCGATCTTCGATGCTCCCTCTCCCTGCAGGCGGAGGGAGAGATGGATGCTCGTTTCCTTCGTCGTCCGCTCGATCTGGCTTTCCCTCGACATCACTTTTTCCCTCTCCCCCGGATGCGCAGCCGGACCGCTTCCGCGTGCGCCGCGAGCCCCTCTTTCCGCGCAAGGCGCACCACGTGGGGGGCGTCGGAAAGAAGCGCGGAAAATTCGTATGATACCACGTTGGTTTTCTTGAGGAAATCGGCAATTCCCAGGGGGGAGGAGAAACGTGCCGCTCCGCCCGTGGGCAAGGTGTGGTTGATCCCCGCGATGTAGTCGCCCACCGCCACCGGGCTGTGGGAGCCCAGAAACGCCGTCCCGGCGTGGCGGATCCCCTCGAAGACCTTCCACGGGTCGCGGGTCGCGATGCTCAGGTGTTCCGGCGCGAGCCGGTTGACGGCGGCGATCCCGTCCCGCAGCGTCCGGACGAGGAAACCGTCCGCATGGGAAAGGGACGCCGCGAGAATATCCCGGCGCGGAAGGAGGCGGGCCTGCCGCGCGATTTCCCGTTCGACCTTCCGGGAGATCTCCTCCGCGTCCGTCACCAGGGCGACGTACGCGTCCTCGTCGTGCTCCGCCTGGGACAGCAGGTCCGCCGCGACATACGAGGCGTTCGCGGTCCCGTCGGCGAGCACCACCAGTTCGCTCGGCCCCGCGAGCATGTCGATCCCCACGACGCCGTAGACCTGGCGCTTGGCCTCCGTGACGTACGCGTTGCCGGGGCCCGTGATCACGTCCACGGCGGGGACGGACTCGGTGCCGTACGCGAGCGCGGCGATCGCCTGCGCGCCGCCGATCCGGTACACGGCCCGGACGCCCGCGATCCGCGCCGCCGCCAGCACGACGTCGGGCACCTCGCCGCCGGGGGCGGAGCACGCGGCCGTCACCTCGGGAACGCCCGCCACGCGGGCCGGGACGGCGTTCATCAGCAGGGTGGACGGGTACGCGGCCTTGCCGCCCGGCACGTAGACGCCCGCCCGGTCGACCGGGCGGACCCGCTGCCCGAGCGTCGCGCCGGGGAGGGAGATGCCGAACCCCTTGTCGGCCTGCCGCCGGTGGAAATCCTCGATCCGCTCCGCCGCGAGGGAAAGGGACCGCTTCAACGCCGGGGATGTGCGCCGCCACGCCGCGTCGATCTCCTTCCGGGAGACGGCGAACCCCTTCTTCAACGGGTCGAAACGGTCGAACTTCCGGGTGTACCCGGCCAGCGCCGCGTCCCCCCCTTCCCGGACGCGCGCGACGATCTCCGACACCACGGCGGAGACTTTCGCCCCTTCCGCCGCGCCCCGGAGCGATGCCCTGGAGAGCGCCTCCCCGTACCCCGCCGTCCCCGATCTGACCCACCGCATCCGGTTCCCCCCTACTCCTTCACCCGCGAGATATCGGCGCCCAGGGACCGGAGCTTGCGCTCCAGCGCATCGTACCCCCGGTCGAGATGGTAGATCCGCAGCACTTCCGTGGTCCCCGCCGCGGCCAGTCCCGCCAGCACGAGGGACGCGGAGGCGCGCAGGTCCGTGGCCATCAGGGGGGCGCCGGAAAGATTCGTCACGCCCTTCACCGCCGCGGTGTTCCCGGACACGTCGATCCTCGCTCCCATCCGCCGCAGTTCGGCCACGTGCATGAAACGGTTCTCGAAGATCGTCTCCGAGATGATGCTGAAACCGTCCCCCAGGCACATGTACGCCATGAACTGCGCCTGCAGGTCCGTGGGGAATCCCGGGTACGGAGCGGTTTTCACGTTCACCGACCGGATCGGGCCCGCCCTGCGGACGCGCACGCCTCCGGGGACCGCGGACACCTCGGCGCCGGTTTCCCGGAGCTTGTCCAGTACCGCCCCCATCCCGAAAGGGTCGGCGCCGTCGACGGTCACGTCGCCGCCCGTGATCGCACCCGCGAGAAGCAGCGTCGCCGCCTCGATCCGGTCCGCCATGACCTCGTGGCGGACCCCCCGCAGGGAGCGCACGCCCCGGATCACGATCTCGTCCGTCCCTTCCCCCTCGATGTCGGCCCCCATGCCGCGGAGCAGCCGCGCGAGGTCGCACACCTCGGGTTCCAGGGCCGCGTTGGAAAGGACCGTCGTGCCCTCCGCGAGAACGGCCGCCATCATCAGGTTCTCCGTCCCGGTGACGGTTTTCATGTCGAAACAGACCGGGGCGCCTTTCAGGCGGTCCGCCGTCGCTTCGATGTACCCCTCGGACAGCGCGGTCCTGGCGCCGAGGAGCTCGAGCCCCCGCAAGTGCTGGTCTATGGGGCGCTCGCCGATGGCGCACCCGCCCGGGAGGGAGATCCTGGCCCGGCCGTACCGCGCCAGGAGCGGTCCGAGGACGAGGACGGAGGCGCGCATCGTCTTCACCAGGTCGTACGGGGCTTCCGCCTTATCCGCCACGCCCGGCGCGATACGGAGCGTGTCCCGGCCGTCCCCGTTCCCGGTCCGCGACACTTCGGCTCCCAGGATCCCGAGAAGCGTCCCGAATGTGGAGATGTCCCGGAGAAGCGGGGCGCCGACGATCTCCACCGGCCCCTCGGAGAGCAACGAAGCGGCCATCGCCGGAAGGATGGCGTTCTTGGCGCCGGACACGCGGCACGACCCGTGAAGAGGCCTGCCCCCCTTGATGACGAAGATGTCCAGTGTCGGCGCTCCCGTCTACGGTTTTTTCCACCCGGCGTACCGGTCCCGCCCCGCGAGATCCGGAAAAACCCCCAGGAACCGCAGGCGCCCGGAGACCAGCTTCGACGCGACCGCCCCCTGGGAGGCCCCGATCTCGCACCAGAGTTCCCCGCCGGGAGCGATGAGGCCTTCCGCGCCGAACACCAGCCGCCGCAGGACGGATAACCCGTCGGGACCCGCCAGCAAGGCCGCGGGCGGTTCATGGCCGCGCACGGCCGGGGGGAGCGAGGGCCATTCCCCTTCGGCCACGTACGGAGGATTCGAAACCACTACATCAAAACGGTCCCCGCATTTCAAGGCGGAATATGCGTCGCAGAGGACGAAGGAGACGCGCGGGGAGACACCGTGGCGCTCCGCGTTTCCGCGGGCGGTCCGCAAGGCGCCGCTCGATACGTCGGTGGCCACGACCCGTGCGCCGGACGCCTCCGCCGCCAGCGTCACGGCGATCGCCCCGCTCCCGGTCCCGACGTCCAGGGCGAGCGTCCGTTCCGTGCCTCTCCGGCGGAGAACGGAGAGCGCCCGCTCGACGAGCCCCTCCGTCTCCGGACGGGGGATCAGGGTGTCCCGGGAAAGGCGGAACTCCCTCCCGTAGAAGTCCCAGCGCCCGAGGACGTACTGGAGCGGCTCCCCCGCCGCCCTTCGGTCGATGAGGGAGGCCAGGAGCCTTTCCGCGTCCCCCGTGTCCCGGTCCCCGAAAAGGAACAGGCGGGGACGGGGGATGCCCGTGACCGCGGAAACGAGGTGCTCGGCCTCGCCGGGGGCGGCGTCCGGAACGCGGGCCATTTCCCGGCGGCAGAGCGCGAGGAGGCGCGAGAGGAGCATTCCCCGGGGTTACTTCCGAAGCGCTTCGAGCTGGGTCTGGGCCGTCAGGGCGCCGATGAACGGGTCGAAACCGCCGCTCAGGACGGAGGTGAGTTGATGGACGGTCAATCCGATGCGGTGGTCCGTGACGCGGTTCTGCGGGAAGTTGTACGTGCGGATCCGCTCGCTTCGGTCCCCCGTTCCCACCTGGGAACGGCGGAGGTCGGCCCGCTCGGCGTTTCGCTTCTCCATCTCCGCGTCGTAGAGGCGGGAGCGCAGGATCTTCAACGCCTTGGTCTTGTTCTTGAGCTGGGACTTCTCATCCTGGCACTGGACCACCAGCCCCGTGGGGATGTGCGTGATGCGCACCGCGGAGTCGGTCGTGTTGACGCTCTGGCCCCCGGGCCCGGAAGAGCGGAACACGTCGATCCGCAGGTCGTCGGGGTGGATCTGCACGTCGTACTCCTCCGCCTCGGGCATCACCGCCACCGTCACCGTGGAGGTGTGGATCCGGCCTCCCGCCTCCGTGGCCGGGACGCGCTGGACCCGGTGGACGCCTTTTTCGAACTTGAGGCGGCTGTACGCCCCGTTCCCCTCGATCATGGCGATCACTTCCCGGGTTCCGCCCAGTCCCGTCTCGCTCCGGGCGAGCACCTCGACCTTCCACCCCTTGCCGTCGGCGTACATCGTGTAGGCGCGGAACAGCTCCGTCGCGAAGAGGGACGCCTCCTCCCCGCCGGCGCCGGCGCGGATCTCGATCAGGATGTTCTTGTCGTCGTTGGGATCCTTCGGGATCAGGAGGATGCGGATCTCCTGCTCGAGACGCTCCATCTCCGACGCGAGCCGCTGGATCTCCTCCCGGGCCATCGCCTTCAGTTCCGGTTCCGTCTCCGATTCCAGCATCTCCCGGTTCTCCTCGAGTTCCCGGGCGACCTTGCGGTACCGGGCGTGCGCCTCGGCGACGGGACGCAGCTCCGCGAGTTCCCTCCCCACCCGCTGCATCTCCCGCTGGTTCCCCGTCACGGCGGGATCGGACAGGAGGCGTTCGAGCTCCGGGACTTTCGACGCCAGCGCTTCGAGCTTATCCCACAAGGCCCGCCTCCGGCGCCGGTTTCCCCGACACGCGCAGGAACGAGGCGATCGCCACCTCGATCTGGGGCAGGTCCGGCTCCCGGGTGGTCAGCCGCTGGAACCACAGCCCCGGCGCCACGAGAACGCGGAACAGGGGAGATCCCGCATTGCGGGCGGACAGTTTCAGCACCTCGTACGAGATCCCCGCGATCGCCGGGATAAGGGGAAGCCGCAGGAGCGCCTTCGCAAGGAGGGAACTGTCCCGCGGGATGAGGGAGAAGACCAGGATGCTGATCACCATGACGAAGAGGAGGAAGCTGGTGCCGCAGCGCGGGTGCAGGCGGGAGTACGCCCTCACCGATTCGGGCGTGAGGGGGGCTTTCCCCTCGTAGGCGCCGATCACCTTGTGTTCCGCGCCGTGGTATTCGAAGATCCGCCGGATGTCCTTCATCCGGGCGATCGCCCCGATGTAGAGCACGAACACCAGGACGCGGATCGCGCCGTCCGCCAGGTTGAACGCCAGCGACCCTTCCAGCCCCGCCACCAGGAGA
>JAJZRM010000101.1 GCA_021802685.1 Deltaproteobacteria bacterium
ATCCCGAGGAACTCGACCAGATGATGGGCTTCGAGGAGTACGAGACGTTCGTCGAAGAGTAACGCCGCAAGGGCCTCCCCTCGCACAAGACACTCCCCGTTCGGGGACGGCTCGTTCGCCATCCCTGGCTCACTTCGCCTCCGGGTCTTCCTCGCTCCCGCCCTCCCTGCGTGCAGTGTGAATCCCTGACGGGCAGGGATGCCCTAATGCCGAGGCGGGCATGGACGCCCCCGGGTTCCGATGCCTCGGCCTCAGGGGAGGTCTTGCGCTCGGGTGCCCTTGCAGCGACGGAATCCAATTTCATAAAACCAACGCCCCGGGGACGACTCGCGGCGACCATGGATGGCGAAGGGTTAGGCCGCCCCGTACGGCGGTAATTCCTGGTCACTTACCGCGCTTGGCGGCGAGCACCTTGTCCAGGTTCGCCTGCGCCACCCGGAGCAGCTCCTTGGAGAGGCGATAGTTGTGCGTCCCCCTTCCGGCGGAGACCACCTGGTAGTTCGAATCCGCCTGTTCGATCAGCGCCTCTTCCTTCGATACGTCCTTCCCCGCCTTCTTCGAGCGGGCGACGTACTCCTTCGCCTCCTCCAGCGCGACGGCGATGGAGTTTTCCCGCTTCGTGATGTCCTGTTTCCATTCGAGGAGCATCTTCCCGTACTTGGCGTCGTGGCACTCCTCGCACTTCGCCTTGACCGTCAGCACCGTCTGGGCGCCTTTCTTCAGCTCATGGCACTCGGTGCACCTGGTCCCCGCTTCGGCCATCACGTCCGGCGCGGCGGCGGCCCCGTACGTCTTCACTTTCCCTTCGTAGAGGGCCTTCTGCGCCTTGTGGCAATGCCCGCAGTCGATGTCCTTGCTCTCGTGATGGCACTTCATGCATTCGGACTTGGTCACGATGCGCATCTTGTGCTTCTCGGGGGAATGGCACTTGGCGCATTCGATCCCCACGTCCTTCACGTGGAGGGCGTGAGGGAACTGGAGCTCCATCTCCTTGAAGAACACCTTGTCCGACGGCATGACGCGCGCGTGGCACAGGGTGGCGCAATACGCCGACGGCGAGGCGAGGATGGCCGGTTTCGGAGGCGCTCCCGCCACCCCCGCCAGCTTGTAGGCGACGCTCACCTGGTCGTACCCCACCCGCAGGATCTTCAGGGCGTAATCGATGTTGTGCGCGCCCCTGCCGGCCCGCAGGAAATCGAGGTTCCCCTGCGCGTCCCGCACGAGGGAGCGCGCCTCCCCGATCTTCCTCCCCGGCGCGGGGCCGGTTCCGACGGCGGCCTTCCCCGCGGAGACGATCCGCTCCATTTCGGCGACGAGGTTCCGGGATTCCCGTACCCAGTCGTCCAGCATCAGGTCGTACTTCTTCCCGTGGCACGTCACGCAGCTCTTCCGTTCCGCGGCCAGCCTGCTCTCTCCCGGGAACGACACGCCGGACTCCTTCGTTTCCACGGACCGGGTGTGGCAGCCGTTGCACGACACCTGCGCCGAGAACATCCGCGACGGCGTGTCGGGGACGCCCTTCGCCCCCGTGCCCATGTACATCTCCTTCTGGTAGCTGTGCAGCCTCTTGTGGCAGCCGTCGCACTGCACCTCGAAGGTCTTCACCAGCTCGACCGTCCCGTGGCGGATCTTGTCGTGGCACTTGAAGCACTGGATCGACCGGGAGGTCACGTGGGTGCGATGGATGGCCGTCACGTCGCCCTTCTTCTCGAGCCGCCCCACGTGGCAGTCGTAGCAATGGGAGTCGTCCACCTTCCCGTCGCCCTCCGCCACCCGGATGTGGCACTGCATGCACGGCACGCCGATCTTCAGGTACGAGTCGTGGGAGAACATGAACCCGCTGTGCTCCACGACCTTCGTCGGCGTCCCGTGGCACCCTGGGCATCCGCCCAGGGCCTGCCCCGGGCTGATCCCCTTGAAGTGGCAGAGGAAGCAGACGCCGGTGTCCACCTGGGTGTGCGAGCCCTTCGCGATGTGCTCCCCCTGGACGACGGCGTAATGGCAGCTCGAGCACCGCAGCTTCTCGCCGCGCTTCAGCTTCGTCAGGTGGTCCTGGTGGTCGAAGACGACGTTGCCGACCTTGGTCTTCCCCTTCGCGATCCGCCCCTCGTGGCATCCGGCCGCGAGGCAGGCGTCGTCACGGACGTCGGCGCGCGGCCTGGGATTGTACAGCCCCGTCGCGTACTTGAGGGTGGTCACCGTGATGAAGACGGGGGAAAAGGTGTGGCACTTGATGCACGTCACGTTCGAGTGGCTGGACGCCTGCCACTGCGCGACGTACGGGTCCATGTAGTGGCAAACCTTGCACGACTTCGGAAAGTACGCGGCGACGAAGAACGCCCCGTTCCATGCGATGAACAGGCCGACGAGGCCCGCACCGAGGACGACGAGCGACCGGTTGCCCTTCTTCAGGCTGTTCCACCAGGCCTTCAGTTTCTCCATCATCTGTCGGCGACCTCCGGCGATTCCTTCCCGCGCCGCGACATGATCTCCTCGTACTCGAGCGGGTGCTCCTCCTTCATTTCATGCTCGGTGAGCTGGCCGTGCCACCACAGCAGCGTCCCGGGAAATCTATCCGGATTGAAGTGCACGTTGTAGAAGTGCCAGATGACGATCGCCAGGGTGGCGAGGAGCGCCTCGTCGCTGTGCATCTCGTGGGCCATGTCGACGGCGTACTTCGGCAGGAACCGCATGACCTCCGTTTCGAACCAGAGGAACAGCCCGGAACCGATCATGATGACGCAGCCCCAGTAGACCGCCCAGTAGTCGAACTTCTCGATGTAGCTGAACCGGCCGAAGCTGGGCTTGTCAGGGGATTTCCCCAGGAAATTCCGTATGTTCTTCCGGATATCCTTCGCGTCCTGAAGCCCGGGGATCATGAGGAGGAAATCCCGCCGGCCGTCCCGCGTCAGGATCGTGTAAATGAAATGGTGAACCATGAAGTAGATCAGCATCCCGGCGGCGATCCGGTGGACGATGGTGGAGTTCTGGATCCCTCCCCAGAGGGCGATCAGGAACCGGGACAGGACGAAGTCGGGGAACTTCAGCGGCATGCCGGTGAGGACCAGGAGGATCACCGAGGAGAACAGCACCATGTGCTGGAACCGGAAGTTCCGGTTGAACCGTTCGAACTTCTCCTCCTTCTCCCCCATCTCCTCGTCCTGCCGTTTCTTTTCCCTGGTCCGCTGCTCCCGGGCGAGGCGCGCGGCCTCCTTCGCCATCTCCTCGCGGACCCGCCGGCGGACCTTCTCCTTCAGCGCTTCGGCCTCTTCCGGCGGAAGCTCCGGAAGCCCCTCGGTCAACGCGTTCTCGACTTCCTTCTCGATGTGCCCCGTCACCGGATCCTTGCGGTCTTTCTCAGGCATTCTCATGGCTCCCGATCGTCTTGTTGGTGTGAACGGCGGGGACCGCCCTTCAACGTCCCTGCTCCCCGCGGAGGCGCCGCGTCCTGCCGTACATGTCGAGGAAGATGTGCACGATCAGGGCAAGCATGGTGCCGATGGTCAGGTACTTGAAGAACGTCGCCGTCCAATAGATGATCCCCGCCTCCTTCTTTTTCGGGTCCACGTGGATCTTCCCCACGGCGAAATTCGCCGTCGCGCCCGGGTGGCAACTCGCCTTTCCGCACGTGGCGGGGATGTTCCTCGCATTCACCATGGAGAGCGGATCCTCCGGCGGACGGATGTCGTGGACGCCGTGGCAGGAGGAGCAGTTCGCCACGGTGCGGGAGCCGAACTGGTTCGCCACGCCGTGGAACGACTCCTTGTAGGTGGCCACCTGCTCCGCCTCGATGCCGTATTTGCTCATGATGGCGACCGAGGCGTGGCACTTCGAGCATTGCTCGGATACTTTCGTGGGGTACACGGTGGACTTGGGGTCCGTGTGGGCGTAGATCCGGTGTTCCCCGTGGCACCCCGTGCAGGAAGGCGCCTCCGGGATCCCCTTCTCCAGGGCGACTCCGTGGATGGAGGTCTTGAACCTGGCGTAGATCTCCATGTGGCACCGCCCGCACGTCTCGGCGACCTTGCCCCGGGAAACCTTCGATCCAGCGTTCTTCACCTTGAGGATCTGGTGATCTCCGTGGCAGTCCTGGCATAGCGGGGCCTTGACGTTCCCGGCGGCGATCGCCTTCCCGTGCGCCGATTCGAAGTACGCGAGAACGTTGTCCGACTGCGGAGCCCCCTCCTTGTTCCCCTTGAAGTGGCAGTGGGTGCAGGTCACCCGTTTTGGGCGTTCGCGGTGCGGGATCTCGCTCACGTCGAAGTGGCAGTCCGTGCACACCTTCTTTTCGTGGACCGATCCCTTCAGGCTGTCCCCCGTCACGAACACGTCCCGGATGGCGCCGTTCACCAGCAACTTCCGGAATTCGGGCTTCCCGTGGCACAGCGTGCACTTCTCCAGGGAAATCAACGCCTGCCCATCCGAAGCGAACGCCGCCAAGAGGGCGACCCCGAGAAGAACGGCGGCCGTCATAAGCGACTTCCTCATAGCAATCCTTCCCCTTTGAGCTTTTCGTATTCCAGCGGGTGCTCCCGCCGCAGCCATTCCGCCGATACCTTCCCCGTGATCCAGGACGGGTTCATCGGGAAGACGGAAGGGGCGAAATGCACGTTGTAGACGTGCCACAGGAAGAGAAGCAGGAAACCCAGCAGCCCCTGGTACCCGTGGATGATGAGCGCCAGGTCGAGGACGAACTTCGGAAAGACGCGCATGGAGAAGGTCTCCGCCCACAGCATGAATCCCGTGAACGCGATGAGCAGGATCCCGACGGAGGTCCCCCAGTACTGGAACTTCTCCTTGAAACCGTACCTCCCGAAGCGGGGATATTCCGACGTCATCCCGACGTTGTACCGCAGGGACTGCAGGAATTCGTCGATGTCCTTCCGGCTGACGAGGAAATCACGGAATTCCGCCCTGCCTTCCCGTGAAAGGAGCATGTAGAAGATGTGGTACGCCATGTTCGCCATCAGGAGGACGGCGGCGATCCGGTGGACGACCCCCCGGTTCTGGACGCCCCCCTCGAAGCGGATGATCGCCTGGGCGAGCGCGTTTTCATGGTACATCAGCGCGAATCCCGTGAGCGCCAGGACGAGCAGCAGGACCGTCAATAAAAGGTGCTGGACCCGGAAGAGCAGCGACATCCGGATCACTTTCCCCTGGGCGAGATCGGCTTTGCTCATTTCGGGCTCCCTTTCCCTTCCGCCCCGCCCTTGCGCCTCCGGTTCCACCGGCCGTACATCTCGAGGCCGACGTGCAGGACGAACAGGATCACCAGCGCGGAGATGAAGAGGGTGTAAAAAACCCGGATCGCGAAGACGCCCAGCGACTTCGACGGGGTGATCTCCACGTGGACCGGGCCCTTCGCGAAGTTGGGGCCCGCCTTCGGGTGGCACCGGCCGCACGTGTTCGGCAGGTTCGCCTTGTTGACGGTGGAGGCGGGATCGGAGGAAGGAAGGATGTCGTGCACCCCGTGGCAGGAAGCGCAGTTGGCCGCCTTCGTCATTCCGTATTCGACGGCGATCCCGTGGAACGAATCCATGTAGGAGGAGAACCGCTTCTTCGGCAGCGCGTACCGCGAGGAGATCCCCTCCTTGTCGTGGCAGCGCGAGCACGTCTTGGGGATGTTCCGGGCCGCGACCGGCGAGTTCGGGTCGCTGACCTTCGAGATGGTGTGCTCCCCGTGGCAATCCGTGCACACCGGGGATTCGGCGATCCCCGCGCGCATCCCCTTCGCGTGGACGCTCCGCTCGTACTTGTCCAGGATGCCGGTGTGGCACTTCCCGCAGAGCGTCGGGATGTTCTGCCGGTTGGTCGCGGACTTCGGGTTGTCGCCGGGGAGGATGGTGTGGTTGCCGTGGCAGTCGGGGCAGACGGCGCTGCCCATCTGGCCGCCCTTCGAAGCCAGCCCGTGGACGCTCCGCTCGTAGCCGATCATCTCCTTCTCGCCCGGCAGGCCGTACTTCCGCTCGATCGCCCGGTCCTTGTGGCAGCGCAGGCAGGCGGCCGCGATGTTCAGGTGGAACGTCCGCGCCGCGGGGTCCTTCGATTTCCGGATGCCGTGCTTCCCGTGGCAGTCGTGGCACGCCGGGACGTCCGCGACCCCCTTCGCCCGCAGCTTCCCGTGGGAGCTGGACGCGTACGACTTCGCGGCGTCTCCGTGGCACCTTCCGCAGTTGACTTTCGCGAGCCGCTCATGCGGCGACTTCGCGTCGGTGTGGCAGGTGACGCAGCTGCCGCCCCCGTGGACCGACCGGCGGTACTCCTCCAGGTCGACATGGAGCGACACCGTCTGTCCGCCGGGTGTCGTCATTTCGATGCTCTTGTCCCCGTGGCAATCGAGGCACTCGCCCACGGACGGGGCGGCGGCGCCGGCCGGTCCGGCCGTAAGCAGCGCCGCGGCGGCAAGGGCCGCGACAAGGAAACACCGGATCATCCGTTTCATTCCTCCTCCCTTGCGATCCGCGTGACGTCGGGCGGCGGGGTCTCCCCGCGGCGCTCGTACTCGTCGATCTCCTCGAGCTCGAGGGCGTGCTCGTGCTCCATCAGCCGGCGGGAGAGCTTCCCGTCGATCCAGGTGAAGGACATGGGGGCGAAATCGGGGTTTATGAACACGTAGTAGAGGTGCCACACGATGATGGCCAGGGTGGCCAGGATCGCCTCGTAGTAATGAACGATCGTGGCCACGTCCAGCCCCCACAGGGGGATGTGCCGCAGCGCCTCATCCTCGAACCAGAGCAGGAAGCCGGTGACGACCATCACGACCGTGCCCCACACCAGCGCCAGGTATTCCGCCTTCTCCACGTAGGAGAACCGGTCGAACTTCGGCTTGTGGTCGGCCCACCCGAGGAAGTACCGGATCGACCCCGCGATGTCCTGCGCGTCCTTCCACCTCGGGAGCATCCGCAAGACGTGGCCGCGCCCGCGGGGGGTGAACGCCGCGTAGAAGACGTGGTAGAAGCTGGTGGCGATCATGAGGATGGCCGCGACGCGGTGCCCCCAGCCGCGCAGCAGGACGTTGGTCTCGTCCGCGATCAGCGGGAGGGACCATTTGTATTTCAGGGCGAACCCCGTGATCACCAGCGCGAAGAAGGTCGAAAGGGTCAGCAGGTGCTGCCACCGCTCGGGGCGGTTGAGCCGCTCGTACGCCGGCTCCCGCCACTTCCTCCGCTCGCGGTAGATCGCCTGCATCTTCCGGAAGAAGTCGAAGCCGTTGTGGACGAGCATCCCGCCGATGACGACGACGATCATCCAGATGTAGAATTGCTCCACCCAGTACTTGACGAGCCCGCCCGTGCCGCCCGGCCCGACGTGGATGTTCCCCTTGGCGAAGTTCGCCGTGGCCCCGGGGTGGCACTTCCCGCACGTCACGGGGAGGTTCTTCGGGTGGACCGTGGAGCGCGGGTCGGTGGAAGGGAAGATCGCGTGCTCGCCGTGGCAGGAGGCGCAATTGGCGACGGTCTTGTCCCCGAGGCGCGCGGAGAGGCCGTGGAAGCTCTCCTTGTACCCCTGCACCTTGCCGACCGGAACCCCGTACCGCTCCGCCAGCTTCTCCGCGGCGTGGCAGGTGGGGCACGAAGCGGCGGGAACCGAGAGGCCGGGAGCGGCCGGGTCCTTGATGGCGCGGACGTCGTGCTCCCCGTGGCAGTCGGCGCAGTTGGGGGCGTCGGGGACGCCGCGGGCGAGCGCCGTGCCGTGCACGCTGTCCTTGTAGATGGCGTAGACCCCGTAATGGCACCTGCCGCAGGTGGCGGGCAGGTTTCCCTTGTTGATGGGAGAGGACGGGTCCCTGGCATCCTTCATGTCGTGCGCGCCGTGGCAGTCGATGCAGCTGGCGGACTTGTTCAGCCCCAGTTCGACGATCGCCCGGTTGTGGACGCTCTTCGCGTACATCCGCGCCGCGCCCGGGATGGCGATGCTCCTTTTATCGGTGATCTCCTTGTCCCCGTGGCACCGGGTGCACGTCGCGGCGATGTTCCGGAAGTAGACGGGAGAGGTGGACACGGACGATTTGGACACTTCGTGGGCCCCGTGGCAGTCGACGCACGCCGGGGCGTCCTGGACCGGCTTCTTGTCGAAGGAGACGACGTGCTGGCTCTTCGCATAGGCGGCCGCCGCCTCGGAGTGGCATCCGGAGCAGTCCACGCGCTTGAGCGACGCGGCGTGCGGAACGTCCTTGATGTCCGCGTGGCAGTCGGCGCAGGAGAGGTCCCCGTGCACGGAGGCCTTGTACCGGTCGGGATCGACGTGGAGGGACATCCCCGGGAAATTTCCCGCGATGTGCGGCTTCTTCTTCGTCCCTCCCGGCGTCACGTTGGACGCCTTTTCCGCCGCGGACCATTCAAGGATGCCGCGGTCGCCGTGGCAGTCGAAGCACTGGCCGTTGTCGAGCGCGCGGGCATTTCCCGGCATGGATAGGAGAATCGCCGCGGTGAAACAGACGACCGTCGCGAGGTACCACGGCGTACTCCTGAAGCGCGTGAAATGCATCGGGTTCACCCCTTGTTCGCTTATTCTGGTTGCTGAAACGGGGGCTGCGTGGAATGCTGACGACATTCCAAAATACTCGCCGGGCTCGTCGGAATCAAGCGGAAAATGGAACCGGGGGCCGAAACGGCCGGCGGCGTTTTATATCCCGGAAACCTCAAGGGGGGAGGGGGGTTGAAGATACGGAAAAAAAATCCGTA
>JAJZRM010000102.1 GCA_021802685.1 Deltaproteobacteria bacterium
TCCGATCTGCGGACCATCGCGGGCGTCATGTTGTCCAGCAGGACCGCGTCGGCGCCCGCCGCCACCGCCGCTTCGACTTCCGCCAGATTTTCCGCCTCGACCTCGACCTTCACGAGGTGGTGCGCGGCGCCGCGCGCAACGGCGACCGCCGCCGCGATCCCCCCCGCCGCCCGGATGCCGTTCTCCTTGATGAGGATCCCGTCGGACAGGGAAAACCGGTGATTGGCCCCCCCGCCGGTCCGGACGGCGTACTTTTCGAGGGCGCGCAGGAGAGGGGTCGTCTTCCTCGTGTCCAGGAGACGGGTGCCGTATCCCCCGGTCTTCTCAACGTAAAGGGATGTCGCCGTGGCCACGCCGGAGAGGCGCTGCAGGAAGTTGAGGACCACCCGCTCCGCGCGCAGAAGGGCCGAAACCGGGCCCGACGCCTCCCCCAGGCGCTCCCCCGCGGCTACCCGCCGCCCCTCGGGGACGAACGCGACGGCGACCGACGGGTCGACCTGGCGGAACACCTACTTCGCGACGGGTCCGCCGCAGAAGATCCCCTCCCGGCGGGCCAGGAAGGAGCCCGATCCGTTTCCCGAAAGCGCCTCCCCGAAGGGATCGCCGCACGGGGCGTCCTCCCGAAGCGCCGCGCGGACGAGTTCCTCGAATTGCGACAAGGGGATCAAGACAGGTATCGGCTCACCAGTTCGAGGTTCTTCCCGAGTTTCCCCAGCTTCTGCTCCAAGGCGTCCTGCCGGTCGCGGAGGGCGTCCACGATGTCCGCCGGCGCGTTCGCCGTGAACTTCTCGTTGCCGAGCTGGCCCGCCACGCGGCTCAGTTCCGCGTTCCCTTTTTCGATCTCCTTGCGCAACCGCTTCGCCTCCCGGTCGAAGTCGATCAGCCCCGCCAGCGGGAGGCACACCTCGATGTCGTTGACCACCGCGGTGGCGTCCTCCACGGGGATGTAGTCGGGATCGGCGTACGCCACGCGGTCCGCCCGGGCGAGCCGCCGCAGGATCTCTTCGTGGTCCTTGAGGAACGTGAGCTCCTCCGGCTGGCCCTTGAGGCGGACTTCCACCTTCTTCGCCGGGGGGACGTTCAGCTCGCTGCGGATATTGCGGACGGCGCGGATGACCTCCATCAGGTGGGCCATGTCGTCCTCGACGTTCGTGTCCGCCGTCCCGGGGTCGGCCACCGGGTACTCCATGTCGTACAGGAGCCCGCGGTCGCCGGGAAGAGCGTGCCACAGCTCCTCGGTGAGGAAGGGGATGAACGGATGCCCGAGAGAGAGCAGCGTCTCGTAGACGCGCATCAGGACCGCCCGCTGGGCGTCCCGCTCCCGTTCTCCCGCCTCGGGGCCGAGGGCGGGCTTGATCATCTCGAGGTACCAGTCGCAGAACTCGTGCCACACGAACTGGTAATACGCCGATCCCGCCTCGTTGAAGCGGAACTCCTCGATCCCCCGGCGGACCTCGTCGATCACGCGCTGGAGCCGGGAGAGGATCCACCGGTCCACCACCGACAGCTCCGGGGGAAGCTCCCGTTCCGTCGCCCCGTCCACGTGCATGTTGACGAAGCGGCCCGCCTGGAACAGCTTGTTCATGAAGTTGCGGTACCCTTCGACCCGTTCGTCCGACATCCGGATGTCGCGCCCCTGCGCGGCCAGCGCCACGAGGGTAAACCGGAAGGCGTCCGTTCCGAACCGGTCGATCACGTCCAGGGGATCGATGACGTTCCCGCGCGTCTTGCTCATCTTCTCGCCCCGCGCGTCCCGCACGAGGGCGTGGATCACCACGTCGCGGAAGGGGGCTTTCCCGGTGCATTCGATCCCCATCATCATCATCCGGGCGACCCAGAAGAAGAGGATGTCGAAGCCGGTCACCAACGCGGAGGTCGGGTAGTACCTCTCCAGGTCGACGGTCCTCCGGGGCCAACCCATCGTGGAGAAGGGCCACAGCGCCGAGGAGAACCAGGTGTCGAGGACGTCCTCCTCCTGCCGGAGCCCCGTCGCGCCGCACGCCTCGCACCGGGACGGCGGATCGATCTCCACCATCGTCTTTCCGCACGCCTCGCAGTGGAACGCGGGGATCCGGTGTCCCCACCAGATCTGCCGCGAGATGCACCAGTCGCGGATGTTTTCCATCCATTCGTAATACGTTTTCTCCCACTGCGACGGGACGATCCGGGTCTCGCCGCCCCGCACGGCCCGGATGGCGGGCTCGGCCAGGGGCTTCGTCTTCACGAACCATTGCATGCTCTCGGCGGGTTCCACGGCCGTGCGGCAGCGATAGCAGTGCCCGATGTTGTGGAGGTACGGCTCCTCGCGTTCCAGGAGTCCTTCCTCCTTCAGCTTCGCGACCACCGCTTCCCGGCAGGCGAACCGGTCCATGCCGGCGTATGCCCCGGCGTCCGGCGTCATGATCCCCGACTCTCCGATCACCCGGACGGACGGGAGCTCGTGGCGCTTCGCGACCTCGAAATCGTTCGCGTCGTGCGCGGGCGTGATCTTGACGGCGCCGGTGCCGAACTCCCGGTCCACCATCGCGTCCGCCAGGAGGGGGATCGGGCGGTTCATCAGCGGGAGGCGGAGGGTTTCTCCGACCATCCCGGCGTACCGTTCATCCTTCGGGTTCACCGCGACCGCCGTGTCGCCCAGCATGGTCTCGGGCCGCGTGGTCGCGACCACGACCCCCTTGCCGCCGGACCACCCGGGGTACCGGATGTGCCAGAGGGAGCCCTTCTTCTCCTCGTAGGAGACTTCCAGGTCGGAAAGGGCCGTGCGGCACCGCGGACACCAGTTGATGATGTATCGCCCCCGGTAGATGAGCCCCTTCCGGTAAAGGCGGACGAACGCCTCCCGCACCGCGCGGGACAACCCTTCGTCCATGGTGAACCGCTCCCGTTCCCAGTCGCACGCCGCGCCGAGGCGCTTCAACTGCCGCAGGATCGTTCCCCCGCTCTCCTCTTTCCACTTCCATACGCGTTCGACGAAGGCATCCCGCCCCAGCTCCTGCCGGGAGATCCCTTCCTTCTTGAGCTCCCGTTCCACCACGTTCTGCGTGGCGATCCCGGCATGATCCGTTCCCGGGACCCATAACGCGTTGCGTCCGTTCATCCGGGCGTACCGGATGAGGACGTCCTGCAACGTGATGTTCAGGGCGTGCCCCATGTGGAGCGAACCGGTGACGTTGGGCGGAGGGATGACGATCGAGTACGCCTCGCCGGGGCGGGAGGGATCGGCGTGGAACGCTCCCGCGGACAGCCACGCGGCGTACCACTTCTCCTCGGAGGCCTTCGGATCGTACGTCCCGGCTTTTTCGGGTTCCTTCTCTTTCATTGGGAAGCCGGCTTTCCGGCCTGCTTCCGGATCCGGGCGATTTCCTCGCGGATGAGCGCCTCCGCGGTGGACGGTATGACCTCCCATGCGACCGCTTCGACCGACTCGCGGATCCTGGCCGAAAATTCCCCGGAGAGGCGGTCCATCATCTCCCACATCACCTTCTCGACGGCCTCCGAGGCCACGGCGCGGAAAACCACCTCGGCCCGGGCGACGAACTGCTCCTTCAACACCGCCTGGAGCGCTTCGTCCTGCTCCGGGACGGCCGGGGCGGCGGACAACGCGGGGACCGGAGGGACGGAGGCGGCCGGGGCGGGAGCCGGCGGTTCGGAGACGGCCGGGGACGGGGGCGGAGGTTCGGAAACGACCGGCGGTTCGTCGATGATCTCTTCGATTTCCTGCAGTTCCTCGATCTCCTCGATTTCCTCTATCTGTTCGACCGGGGCGGGCGCCGATGCCTCGATCTCGTCGATCGATACGTCGAATTCGTCGTACGCCGAACCCTCGTCCTTCCCTTCGGCTTCCAGGAGCGCCCCAGGGACCGGTTCCTCCCGCCCCTTCGAGGGATCTTCGAGCACGTCGCTGAAATCCCAATGCTCGTCCGCCGGCGGTGGTTCGTGCGGCGCCGCAAGCGGGGCGGCCGCAGGGACTTCCGAGGGGGCAGCGGGGGCTACTCCGGCCTTTTCGAGAATGCCTTCGACCGTTTCCACCAGTTCCCTGGTTTCGAACGGTTTGTATACGACCCCCTTCGCGCCGCACGCCTTGAACCGTTCCTCGTCGAAAGGCGCCAGGGTTCCTGAAAGGATCAGGACAGGCACATGCCTCGTCGAATTGTCCTCCCGGAGGGCGGAGGCGACGGCATAACCGTCTTTTCCCGGCAGGGTGACGTCGACGACCACCAGGTCGGGGGCGATCTCCCCCACGAGGCGCACGGCGTCGTCTCCGTTGTCGACGGCGATCACCGAGATGTCGGATCGGGCGAAGACGAGGTCGAAAACCTTCCGTATGGTGACGCTGTCCTCGGCCAGCAGCAGTTTCTTTCGCATCATCCCCCCCGGATTGGCCTTTATTTTAGGGATTTCCCGGCAGTTTTTCAATCAAAAGGAAGTCCGTTTCCCCGCGGTCGGGGTCCGCGCGGCGCACCCGGACGCGCACCCGGTCGCCCAGCGCGATCCGCTGTTTCCGGTATGCCCCCACCCACTCCATCCGGTCCCGGGAGAACCTGTATTCGTCGTCGCGCAGGGTGGCCACATGGACCATCCCCTCCACCATCCAATCGGTCAGCGCAACGAAAAACCCCGAGGGAACAAGGGAGGAAACCGAGCCTTCGAAGGTCCGGCCCACCTTATCCTCCATGAACAAGGCCTTCGCGCGCGCCGAAACGGCCCGCTCGGCGTCCATCGCCAGCCGTTCCCTTCCGGAGAGATGTTCCCCCATCCGTTGCCCTTTGTCCGCGAGGGTGTGGAGGTAGGGCGCCATCCCCCCGTCGCCGAGCGCCCCCCGCAACGCCCGGTGGACGACAAGATCCGGGTACCGCCGGATCGGGGAGGTGAAGTGGGTGTACCGCGAAAGCGCAAGGCCGAAGTGGCCTTTCGTCTCCGGCCCGTACCGGGCGAGCATCAAGCTGCGCAGGAGCATCATGTGGATCGGACGCTCGTACTTGCCCCCCCGCGCGAGTTCCGCCCAGGCCTGAAGGCGGGAAGCCACGTCCCGCCGGTCGGTCGACCGGGACCGCCGCAAAAGGCGTCCCGCGGCGGCCTCGAACTCCTCGATCTTGTCGGCCGCTGGCTCCTCGTGGATGCGGAAAAGGAACGTATCGCCGCGCCGGGAGAGAAACTCGGCCACGGAGGTATTCGCCACGAGCATGAACTCTTCGATGATCCGGTGGGATTCCCACCGGGGTGCCGCTCCCACCGAGATCGGCATTCCCGCCGCCACGCCGATCTTCGCCTCCGGCAGATCGAAATCGAGCGCCCCCCGGCCGGCGCGCGCAAGCGTCAGCCACCCCGCCGCGGTCGCCATTCCGCGGAGCATCCGCCCGATCTCCCCGTCGCCTCCCCGGGCGAGCGTATCGTGGACCTCGTCGTACGTGAGCCGCGCGCGGCTGCGGATCACGGCGGGAAAGAACGAAGGGGGCCCGACCCCCCCGCCCGGACGGATCGGCACCTCCACGTTCAACGTCAGCCGGTTCACGCCCGCCTTCAGGCTGCACACCCCTTCCGACAGCTCGGGCGGCAGCATCGGGATGCACCGGTCGGGAAAGTAGACGCTGGTGCCGCGGACGTACGCCTCCCGGTCCAGGGCCGACCACGGCGTCACATAGTGCCCGACGTCGGCGATCGCCACGTGGAGGCGGAAACCGTCCCCCTCGGGGACGAGGCATACGGCGTCGTCGAAATCGCGGGCGTCCTCCCCGTCGATGGTGACGAACGGAAGGTGCCGCAGGTCCACGCGCGGGAGCGGTTCTTCCCCGTGGCACACTCCCCCCTCGCGCGAGGCCAGGCGGACCGCGGAGGGAATGCCCGCCGCCTCCTCGACGGCGCCGTCCGGAAAATCGACGGGAAGTTCCATCGCGGAGGAGACGGCAAGGAATATCGTTTCCATCGTGTGCGACTTCCCGAGGGCTCGAACGATTCGAGCCCGCCCTTCCGATCCCCCCTTGGGGTACTCCGTGACCTCCGCGAGGACGAGGTCCCCCGTTTCCGCCGGGACATCGGCCGGCCGGTCCACCTCGAGAAGCAGGTCGGAGTCGCGGTCGCGGAACCGCACGAAGAATCGGTTCCCCGTCGGAACGTACCGGCCGACGAAGGTCCGGATCCCCCGCTCGATGATCCGTTCCACGCGTCCGTACGGCGGCGCCCCGCCGCGCCGCCGCTCGAGCCGCACCTGCACCCGGTCCCTGGGCCATGCCCCGGAAAGGGAGTGCCCTGGAATGCGCACGGCGGGGGCGTCCGGGTCCTCAGGGATGACGATCGGGCGTCCCTCCCGGGTGAAGCGGAGGCGGCCCTCCAAGGTCCTGCCCTGGCCGCCGGTTCCCGCCCGCCCGAAGGAAGCGGAATAGCGGGAGAGCTTCTTCGTCCTCTTGCCGGGGAGGCCGTCCGGGTCCGACGCCTTCAGGGCGGCCTTGAAGGCGCGCCGCTCCCCTTTTTCGACGCCCGCTTCCCTGTACCAATCCTTGACCGAAGGAAGCCGCTCCCGAAGAACGGCCCCGTTCTGCCGAATCCACCGCTCCCAGTACGCCTGGTCGCGCATCCGCCCCGTCTCCTTCTTTCGTGCCCTTCCCCCCATGATACTTGGCCTTCCGGCGATTTCCACGGCGGGATTATTTGGAGTTTTCCGCCACGGGAGGTTTTGCTATAATTCTGTTCCTCCGCGCCAAGCGTGCCGAAGTGGCGGAACTGGCAGACGCGCTAGATTCAGGGTCTAGTGTGGGCAACCACGTGGGGGTTCAAATCCCCCCTTCGGCACCATGACGAACACAAGGGACCTCGGTGAAAATCGCAGGTCCCTTTTCATTTCGTCATGGTGCCGTCCAAGGGGATTTGACGGGAGCCCGCCGGCCCCAAGCCCCGCCGCAAAGGCCGGAGCCCTGGATGGGCGGAGGCGAGTGTCTCAGTTCACAAATACGGTCTGCAACGAGAGCGTCGATGCGCCGCGCCGGCAAGGCGCGCGACTGAGGCGTACTGTGAAGTACGCCGCAAGGAGCGCAACGATGCAGGAGCGGATGCAGCGGCGGTCGAATGCGACCGTATTTGTGAATTGAGGCACTGAGGCGGGCAAATCCCCCCTTCGGCATCAGAATCCGATTCGCCGTCGTGGCGCTTTCGGAAGATCCATGAGATCCCGGATGGCCTTGAAGACGATCTTCAATTTGGCGTCATGGATACCATGCCTTCGTTCCAATCCATCCAGACGACGGGATAGAGCGACATGAGACGCCGCTGCCTGACGGAGAGCGACGAAGGCACGCATGATCGCGATGTTAACCCGAACGGCACGCGGACTGTTCAAGACGCCGGAAAGCATGGCCACTCCCTGCTCTGTGAACGCATATGGGAGGTATTTTCGGTGTTTCCCACGTCCGGTCTTTAAGATCACGGTTCGTGATCTTAAAGAATCTTCTTCAGTTTCCGATCTCGCCCAAAAGTGAACAACGCCGGCGGCGTGGCGTTCCCTGCGATGTGTTCGATCTTCCGGAGGGTTTTCACGAACAGATCGGCCATTTCAGCGCCGATCAAGTTCCCCGCGACCAGCACGACGGCCACCGCCTTCGCTTCCTTCAGAGCGGATATTTCGTTCGGCCGGTAGCGGATCCGGCTGACCTTGGTGAGAACAATCCAACCCTTTGCACCAACAGCCTTCAACCATGCTTCATCCGTGGCGTCTGAAGGGAAATGGTCATCGTGGACTTCGACATTCGCCCCCGCAGCACGCAATGCTTCCGCGACCTGCCGCCTGCCGAGGGACCTGTCGATGAACAGCGTCGGCCGTTCAGGCGGCCCGGACTTGGAGCTCGCAGCGGATGGCTTCTTCGATCTCATCCCGTTCGGCGCCGTAATCGGCGACCAGGTCGTCGACTCCCTCACCCGCCTTGTAACGCTCGGCGATCAGAGACGTGGGAACGCCAAGGCGACGAATGATCGGACGTCCAAACGACACGGCCGGATCGATCACGACGGTGCCGGTAGTCTGCAGCTCGGGTTTGGAATGGGTGAAGGGGTACAGGCGGATGGGGATCCCCATCGGATTTCGCTCTATGCGCCGCAGGTGAAGCTCGAGGATCTCCCGCATTGCAACCTGCCCCTTACGGGAAACGTTGACGAGCTCCTTCATCTTTTCGACGAACAGATCGATTCCGTCCGTCTGGAACTGCTCCTCGATCAGGGGACGGTCGCTTCCGAATTTGCCGCGGAGGAAGTGAACGGCGTCGCGGACCCTGTGGAGGGGGATGTTATGCTGGCGCCGGATCGCGGACAAGACGTGCGCCTCGACCAGGTTGGTGAACGAGAGGTACCCCTTTTCGGGATCCGATATCTCGATGATCGGCTCGAAACGGCGCATCCCGGCGGTGACAGGGTAATTCCTTCCGATAACCCAGGATCTAAGCGTCGCGGCCGGAAGACGCAGGTAATCCGCAGCCTCGTGAATGCGATAGGCGGGAGCATCGTAAATAGCGCGTTCCATCCGGAAGACTCCCTCCCCCCTGCATTTCTTCAGACATGATGCTACCTTGCCAATATTGGCATTTCAACCCCGGCTTCCGCGGGGAAGCCCCGCGCGGTCACCCCTTCTCCCGGCA
>JAJZRM010000103.1 GCA_021802685.1 Deltaproteobacteria bacterium
TCGGGAAGCATTTCGGCGACGATGAACTGCAGGTCCGGAAGGCGAACCGCGGTCTGATCCACAGCCATGCCGGAACGGGGACCTACGTCACCGTTTCGATCCTCGAAAGGGGGTGGTGACCGTGAAGCGGAAACCGCGCGCGAAAGCCGCAGCGCCCCCGGCGAAGGTGGAGGAGCGGATGACGGGGACGACGGTGTTCAACATCCCGTTCCCGTCGGACCTGGAAACGCTCAAGGGAATGTCCCCGATCGTCATCAAGTACCCGTACTCCGTGGAGTACATCCATTCCTACGGACAGGACTCCCCCTTCTTCGCCGGCCTGTCGAACCGGAAACTGCTCGGGACGAAATGCGGCGCGTGCAACTATACCTACGCGACCCCGCGGCTGGCGTGCGCATCCTGCGGGCGGGAAACCGATTGGGTGGAGCTTCCGGCGGAAGGACGGGTCCATACCTTCACCACGTGCTACTTCGGCAGCGAGGAGTTCCTGAAGGAAACCCCGTTCCACCTGATACTGGTGGAGTTCGACGGGGTGGACACGCTGCTCCTGGCGCGCCTGGTCGGGCCGGAAACGCCGGAGGACATCCGGATCGGGATGCCCGTGAAGGCGAAGTTCCGCCGCAACTCGCAGCTTCGCCCCACCGACGTCTACTTCGTGCCGGCGGAGTGACGAAAGTGGACTTCGCGCTGACGCCCGAGCAGCGGGAACTTCGGGAGATGCTCCGGTCCTTCGTGGCGAAGGAGGTCCGGCCGCATGCCCGCGATTGGGACGCCGAGGGGAAATTCCCCCGGGATACGGTCCAACGGCTCGCCGAGCTCGGGATCCTCGGAACGATGGTCCCCGAGGAGTACGGCGGGGCGGGGATGGACATGGTGAGTTACGCCATCGCGATCGAGGAGATCGCGAAGGGGGACGGCTCCCTGGGCCTGACCGTCGCGTCCCACCACTCCCTCTGCGCGGCGTACATCCAGGCGTTCGGCTCCGAAGAGAACAAGAGGAAGTACCTGCCGGAGCTCGCCTCCGGAAGGATGCTCGGCGCGTTCGCCCTGACCGAACCCGGCTCCGGTTCCGACGCCCTCGGAATGCGGACGCAGGCCGTGCGGAAGGGGGACGCGTGGGTGATCAACGGAAGCAAGATGTTCGTCACCCAAGGCAGCGTCGCGGGGGTGTACGTGATCCTGGCCCTGACGGACAAGGAACGGAAGAAGGACGGCGTCACCGCCTTCGCGGTTCCGGCGGGAACCCGGGGGCTGGCGGCCGGGAAGAAGCTCGACAAGCTCGGGATGCGCTCCTCGGACACCGCGGAGCTGTTCCTCGAGGACCTGGAAGTGGGCGGCGACGCGGTGCTCGGCCAGGTGAACTCCGGCTTCCGGGATGTCTTGAAGATCCTCGACGCCGGAAGGATCTCCATCGCCGCCCTCGCCACGGGGATCGGCCTGGGAGCGATGCGGGAAGCGATCGACTACGCGAAGGAGCGGGTCCAGTTCGGGCGGCCCGTCGCGGAGTTCCAGGCGATCCAATGGACGCTCGCCGACATGGGCGTCGAACTCGAAGCGGCGGAGCTCATGACCTTGCGCGCGGCGTATCTCAAGGACCGCGGCCGGCCGTACGCGCAGGAAGCCTCCATGGCCAAGCTGTTCGCATCGGAAGCCGCCATGCGGGGGACGATCAAGGCCGTCCAGGTGTTCGGGGGGTACGGGTACACGCGGGATTATCCGGTGGAGCGGTGCATGCGGGACGCCAAGCTCTGCGAAATCGGCGAGGGAACCTCCGAGGTGCAGAGGATCATCATCGCCCGAAACCTGATCCGGGGCGGATAAGTTGGCCGTCACCGCGAGGGAAATCCTGTCGGGGGACGTCCGGGCCGCCGCGCAACTGATGCGCGACCTGGACGACGAGATCCCCTCGGCGATCCGGACGCTGAAATCCCTCTACCGGAACACCGGCCGCGCGCACATCATCGGGGTCACGGGCGCTCCCGGGGTCGGGAAATCGACGCTCGTCACCCGGATCGTTTCCGTCCTCAGGGAGCGCGGGAAAACCGTCGGGATCGTCGCCATCGACCCGACCAGCCCCTACACCGGCGGCGCCATCCTCGGGGACAGGATCCGGATGCAGGAACATGCGCTCGACGAATGCGTGTTCATCCGGAGCCTGGCGACCCGCGGCCACCTGGGAGGGCTTTCCCGTTCCACCATCGACATCGTCAACGTCATGGACGCCATGGGAAAAGACGTCATCCTCATCGAAACCGTGGGGGTGGGGCAGGACGAGGTCGAGATCGTGAAGGTGGCCCACACCAACCTCGTGGTGATGGTGCCCGGGCTCGGCGACGACATCCAGGCCATCAAGGCGGGAATCCTCGAAATCGCGGACATCTTCGTGATCAACAAGTCCGACCGGGACGGCGCCGACAGGACCGTCCGGGAGATCGAGACGATGATCGCGATGGGGGATTACGCGGAAGGGGAATGGGTTCCCCCCGTCCTTTCCACCGTGGCGTCCACGGGCGCCGGGATCCCGCCGCTTTACGAGGAGGTGAAGCGGCACCGGGCGCACGTCTCCCAGGACCGGAACATGGAGAGATATCGCCGCGAGAAAGCCAGGGTCGAGCTCCTCGAGATCCTGAAGGCGCGCCTGATCGAAAAGGCGGTCGCGGATCTCGAACGCCACGGGCTGCTCGATCCGTTGCTCTCCGAGATGGCCGGAAAGCGGACCGACCCGTACACCATCTCCGAGAAGGTCGTCGACCACCGTTTCGAAATGCATCTCCTGCAAGGACGGCCGAACCGGGCGCGGGCCCGGGGACGGGGGCGCCGATGAAGGAGAAGGAGATCCGCGCCGAGGGGAACGTGGAGTACCGGTTCACCCACCCGGACGATTTCAGGGAGCACGTGCGGGACCGGAAGGGCAGGAACCCCGCGTCCAAGCTGTGTTCCGCCGGGGAGGCCGTCGAAACGTTCGTCCGCGACGGAGATTACATTGTGTACGATTTCTCCAGCCTGACGCGCGGGCCGCAGGCGTTGGTCCGGGAGGTCATCCGTCAGCGCCGGAAAGACCTTTGGATCGGGGCGGAATTCACCCTGCACGAGTCGTCCCTGCTGGTCGGGGCGGGTTGCGCCTCGCGCATCGACGTGGGGTTTCTCGGGTACGGCAACTACATCGGCCGGGCGGTCTGCGCGGGGCGGGTCCGCGTTTACGAATGGACCAACGGGGGCCTGGCGCTGAGGATCCTGGCGGGGGCGCGGGGAGTGCCGTTTCTCCCGAGCCGCGACCTGCTCGGCTCGGACAACATGAAGGTGTCCGCCGCGAGGACGATCGAGGACCCGTACACGGGGGGACCCGTCTGCGTGGTCCCGGCGCTCAACCCGGACGTCGCCTTCCTCCATGTCCACCAGGCGGATGAAACCGGGAACGCCCGCATTTTCGGGACGAACCTGTTCGCCCTCGAAGCGGCCCTGGCCTCCTTCCGGGTCGTCGTTTCCGCGGAGGAGATCATCGAGACGGACGAATTCCGGAAGGACCCGATGCGGACAACGATCCCGTTCTTCCTCGTGGACGCGGTCGTCCACGCCCCGTTCGGCGCGTACCCCGGGGCGATGCCGGCGCGGTACGAGATCGACCTCGACCACGTGGACCGCCTGAATTCCCTGGACACGGACGAACGGATGCGGGCATACCTGGAAGAGAACGTGTACTCGGTCTCCGACCATGAAGAGTTCCTCGACCGGCGCGTCGGGGCGAAGCGGATGCGGGACCTTCGCCGGCGCGCCACGATCGTGGAGGGGTATCGATAATGCCGCGCAAGGTCGAGTTCACAGATACCGAATTCATGATCGTCCAGGGGGCCCGCCTCATCGAGGACGGGAAGACCCTCTTCGTTGGCTGGGGCATTCCGCAGGTGGTCGCGATGCTCGCCCAGAGGCTCTACGTCCCGAACGTGACCCAGCTCTTCGAGTTCGGCGCGGTCGGACCGCGCCCCGTCCTCCCGTTCGTCCGCGGAACGATGGGCGGCCCCCAGAACACGTACCGGTCGCTCCAGTGGCTCAACATGAACTGGGCGTTCTCGTTTTCCGCGGCGGGGTACATGGACTACGGAATGCTGGGGGCGGCGCAGGTCGACCCGTACGGGAACATCAATTCGACCTGCCTCGGGGGAACCTTCGAAAAGCCGGAACGGCGGTTCGCGGGAAGCGGCGGGGGGAACCAGGTGGCGTCCCACTGCTGGAAGACGATCATCATCATGAAGCACGAAGGCCGGCGGTTCGTGCCGAAGCTGGACTTCCTCACCTCCCCGGGATACCTCGACGGCCCCGGCGCGCGCGAAAAGGCGGGGCTTCCCCGAGGGACCGGCCCGTACCGCGTCGTCACCTCGAAGGGGCTGTTCGGCTTCGACGGGGAAAGCCGCCGGATGACCCTGCTTTCCGTGTTGAGGGGCATCCCGGTCCGGGAAGTGCTGGACGGCATGGCGTTCCGCCCTTTGCTCGCCGATCCGGTCGGGGAGGCCGATCCCCCCACCGAAGAGGAACTCCGGGTCTTGCGGGAGGAGATCGACCCCGGACGTTTCATCATCCGAGGAGAGCGGATGTTATAATGGGTCCCCATGCGGCGCAGCGTGTACATCAAGACGTTCGGATGCCAGATGAACGCGGTCGATTCCGCGAGGATGCTGTCGCTCCTCTCGAAGGCGGATTACGACGTCGCCCCGTCCCTCGAGGATGCGGACCTCGTCCTGCTGAACACCTGCAGCATCCGCGAAAAGGCCGATCAGAAGATCTACAGCGAACTGGGGGTTCTCCGCCGTTGGAAAACGCTTCGCGACGGCCGGCTCGTCGGCGTGGGCGGGTGCCTCGCCCAGCAGGCAGGGGAGGCGTTGCGGTCCAGGGCGCCCCATGTCGACATCGTTTTCGGAACCCACAACATATCGAAGCTGCCCGAAATGGTCCGCCTTGCGGAACGGCGCACCCCGTCCGTGAAAATCGGCATGGAAGGGGAGATGACCCACTGGGAAACCGCGCCGTACCTTGCCGAAGGCGCCGCCTCCTCGATGCTCACCATCATGCAGGGGTGCGACAACTTCTGCGCCTACTGCATCGTGCCGGCCGTCCGGGGCCGGGAGGTGAGCCGCCCCTCCGCGGACATCCTCGAAGAGGCGCGCGCGCTCGCGGGCAAGGGAGTCCGGGAGATCGTGCTGCTGGGCCAGAATGTGAACTCCTATGGGAAGAAGGAAGGGGAAATCCCGTTCCACGATCTGTTGCGGCGGATCGCGAAGGTCGACGGGATCTCCCGGATCCGCTTCATCACCTCCCATCCCCGGGACCTCGACGAACGCACGATCGGCCTCTTTTCCGAGGTGGAGGCCCTCTGTCCGCACCTCCATCTTCCGATCCAGTCCGGCTCGGACCGGATCTTGACCGCGATGGGAAGGGGGTACGGGCGGCGGGAGTATCTCTCGAAGATCTTACGCTTGCGGGCCGCCCGGCCGGGGATGGCGTTCTCCTCCGACTTCATCGTAGGGTTCCCCGGGGAATCGGAGGACGATTTCCGGGATACCTTGTCCGTCATGGAGGAGGTTCGGTACGATTCCTCGTTTTCCTTCCGCTTCTCCCCCCGGCCGGGGACACGGGCGTGGGAAATGGGGGACCGGGTCGGCCCCGAGGAAAGCAGGGAACGCCTGCGGACGCTCCAGTCGCTCCAGGACCGGCACAGCCGGGAAAGATTGATGGAAGCCGTCGGCAAGGAAATGGAGGTCCTCGTGGAGGGGAAAAGCCCGAAAGGACCCGGGAAACTTTGCGGCCGGACTCCGTGTCATAAGATGATGAACTTCACCCCGGGAAGATCCGGGGGGCATCTGCGCAAGGTGCACGTGGTATCTTTCGGGGCGCATTCGCTTTCCGGGGAGGAAAGGTAGCGGAATGCAAAAAGAAATGCTGGTCGCGGGAGTGACCATCGACCCCATGACGAAATCACCGATCGTCGTCCTGAGGGACAGGGAGAACCGGTGCGCCCTGCCGATCTGGATCGGAGTGCTCGAGGCAAACGCCATCGTCCTCGTCCTGGAAGGCGTCGAACTGGCCCGGCCGATGACCCACGACCTCTTCAAGTCGGTGCTCGAGAAGACCGATACCCGCTTGCAGAAGGTCGAGATCACCGATGTCCGGGAAAACACGTACTACGCGGTCCTGCACCTGGAAAGGGGCGGCGCCGTCTTCACGGTGGATTCGCGGCCCAGCGACGCCATCGCGCTTGCCCTGCGCTGCGACACGCCGATCGTGGTCGCGCCCGGCGTCCTGCTGAACGCGGTCGCACTCGAACGCGGGGAGGAACGGCCCGGCGGAAAGGATCAGCTGACGGAGCTGCTCGAGAAGATGGATCCCGAACAGTTCAGCAAGTACAAGATGTAGCCGGTCCGACCCGGTGAAGACGTCCCGCATACTGGTTCTGCAGGAGAAGTCCGGGCCGGAACAGGGGATCCGGCTCTCCGTCCTGGATCACACGGTCGAGTTCGAATACGACACCCCCGATCGGATTTCCGCATGGAGGTCCGGCGTTTCCTCCTACGCCGCCGTCGCCGTTCCGATCGGGTGCGCAAGGCCCGAACTGATCGACGCCCTGTCCGGCGCGCCGGACGGCGGCGGACCCGTGTTTCTCTACCGAGGAGAACCGCCGCTCCACGAGGTGGCGCGCTGGGTCATCTGGGGAACCCCCGCGCGGGATGGCGCAGAAGGCCCGGCCGCGGATCGGCTCCTCTCGGAGACCCTCGAATACTACTCGATGGCTTCGATGTACCAGCAGTGCCTCCGGATGATGGCGTCCCAGGACGAGGAAAACCTGCTGTCGCAGACCTCGGACGCGTTCCTTGTCGAGCTCGCCACGGAGAGCTGCGTCATCTGGCTCGCCTCTCCGGGGGAAAGGGACGAGATGGTGATCGCCTCCGCCCGGGGTCCCATCGGGATCGACCGGGAAGGGTCCCGCTTCCTCCTCTCCCAGTCCGAAATCGCCGAGTCCGTCTGGAAGGGGGCGCCGTTCATCGCCGCTCCCGGGACCCATCTGTACGTCCCGCTGCGGCACCAGGAGAAGGTGATCGGCCTCGTGAAACTGGGGAGCCGGAACGACGGCAATCCGTACGGCAAGCGGGACCTCCATACCGCCCGGATCCTCTCCGATTACGCGGCGTCCGCCCTGCACACGGTGAACCGCCTGGGGCGGATCGACAAGATCACCCTCCGGGACCCGGAAACCGGCGCCCACTCCGCCGAGTTCCTCGTGGACTACTTCGAGAAGGAACGGCAAAAGGCCAGCCGTTTCCACCGGCCCCTCTCCGTCGTATTTCTCCAGTTCGAGAACTACTCCTTCCTGTTGGAGCAGACCCGGGAAGCGATCGTCACGGCGGCGCTCGTCACGGTCGTCGAGTCCGTGCGCAAGGCCCTGAGGGACTCCGACCTCCTGGCGCGGCAGGACGTGAACCGCTTCTGCATCGTCCTGCCCGAAACCGACGCGTTCGGCGCGATGCTCGCCGTGCGGAGGATCCGGAAGGCGGTGCGGGAGAAAAACCGGATCCGGTTCCTCGGGACGGAGTTCTCCCTGCAGCCCTTCTTCATGTCGGCGACCTGCCCCCGGGACGGAAGGGAGTTCCAGGAGCTCGTCCGTGTCGCGGAGGAGAAGCATGCCCGCCAGCAGAAGAGCCCCCTGCACCGACTGCGCCTCGCCGAACGGCCTTTTTGGGACGCCTTCGACGTCCTTGTCGGAAAGCCGGAATATTACGACCTGCTCCGCAAGGGGGAAGACGTCCCCTACTTCCAGCGGATCCGGAAAGACCGGGGCAGGAACAGCCATTTCAGCCTGCCGCGCGAGAACTTCCTGCGGATCCTCGAATCGACGGCGCAGGACGCGTCCTCCTCTTCGAAGGACCGGGGGGTGGTCATCGTCGCCGGCCCGACCCCGGAGATCTACAAGCAGGTCTTCCTCTCGTTCCAGGCGGGAGGCCCGTCGAACAGGAACATCTTCATCGTGGGGCAGGCGGGCAACACGCGGTTCGACGCGACCAACCTCCTGTACGTCTCGGCGGAGGACGACCTGTTGAAAGACCGGGAGGTGGTCCTCTACCTCAAGGAGGGCGGTGCGTACGGCCTGTTCGGCACGGACCGGGGCGGGGAAGTGGAAGGGTTCAACACCGCGGACGAATGGCTGGTGGAGTCGATGCTCGAGAAGTTCCAGGAGATGTTCCTCCTGCAGAGGAACTTCTGATGGCGGTCCCGGTGAAGCGCGTCCTGGTCGGCGACCCCGCCGATCAGACCCGGCAGACGCTGGCGCTTTATCTGAGGGAAAAGGGGATGGAAGTCTTCGAGGCGACCGACGGCAGCAAGACGCTCGCCGAGACGCTTCTCCGGAAACCCGACATTCTCCTCCTCGATTTGTCGGTTCCGATCCTCGGGCCGGAACGGCTCGTCCAGATCCTCCGGAGCAACCCGAACACGAAAGCCCTGCCGATCTTCTTCCTGAGCGACCAGGAGCGGAGCATCTCGGGATTCCGGCCGGGGTTGGACCAGTTCATCAAGAGGCCGTTCCACGAAGAGGAGGTTTTTCTACGGATCCAGTGCACGCTCCTCCAGG
>JAJZRM010000104.1 GCA_021802685.1 Deltaproteobacteria bacterium
CCCCTGCATGTCTTAGGCTTCATCCGACCGCATGGCGGACAAAAGGTCCGCCAGCTCTCCGCTCCCGTCGCCCATCTTCCACCGGGCGCCGCCTTTCCGTGTCCGTATCCTCGCCGCGAACCGGCCGATGCAGCCGCCTTCGCGGCACAGGTAGATCCCGCGTCCGGGCAACCTGCCCGCCGGGTCGGGAACCCACGTCGAACCGGGCCTCCCCGCGATCCGAAGCAACCGCCCTTTCTCCGCGACCGCTCCGCACTGGACGCAAGTACGCCGCGTCCCTTCCATCCTACTCCTTCGGGGCGTCGTTCCCCGCGCCCGGGGGTTCATTCTCCGGCGGCGGGTCCTGCGCCGCTTCGCCTTCCGGCGCCGGGGCATCGGCCGCTTCCGCCTCCGGCGGCAGCGGCGGCGAAGTTTCCTCCGCGGGCTTCTTCGCGAAGAGTCCCTCCGCGCGCTTCAGCGCGTCCTCGACCTGTCCCTCGGCGCGCACCTCGATGTTCCATCCCACGAGCTTGGAGGCCAGCTTGACGTTCTGCCCCTTCTTGCCGATCGCCAACAGCAGCTGCTCCTCCGGGACGATCACCTCCATGGTCTTCTCCGACTCGTTCACGAGCACCCGGATGATCTCCGCGGGCTGGAGCGCGTTGCAGACGAACTTCGCCGGGTCCTCGTCCCATGCGATGATGTCGATCCGCTCCCCGCGCAGCTCCTGGACCACGCTCTGGACGCGGGACCCCTTCATGCCCACGCACGCCCCCACCGGATCCACGTCGCGGTCCCTGGAGCGCACGGCGATCTTCGTCCGGAATCCCGGCTCCCGCGCCACGCTCAGGATGCTGACCACCCCTTCGTAGACCTCGGGGACCTCCTGTTCGAAGAGCTTGAGGATCATCCGGGGGTCGGATCGGGAAAGCAGGATTTCGGGACCCCTCGATGTCTTGGTCACGTCCTTGATATATGCCCGGATCCGGTCGGTCTGGCGGTACCGTTCCCTGGGGATCTGCTCCGACGGCGGCATGATCGCCTCGGCCCGGCCCATGTCGATGATGAGGCAGTCGCGCTCGTACCGCTGCACGATGCCGTTGATGATCTCCCCCTTGCGGCCGATGAACTCGTTGTAGATGACCTCGCGCTCCGCGTCCTTGACCTTCTGCATGATGATCTGGCGCGCCGTCTGGGCGGCGATCCGGCCGAGGTCCTTGGTGCTCAGCCGCTCGCCGAGGCTGTCCCCCACCTGCGCCTCGGGGTCCATCGCCTGCGCCTCCCCTACGGTCATCTGGGTGTCCGGATCGGTCAGGCTTTCCACCACCGTCCGGAAGGACAGGATTTCGAATTCGCCGGTATCGGGATCGTATGTCGCCTCGAGGATCTTGTTCGCGCCGAATTTCTTGCGGGCGGCGCTTTCGAGGGCCTCCTTGATCGCGTCGATGATGATTCCCTTGTCGATCCCTTTTTCCTTGCCCAGTTGGGCAATGATCTGTCCCACGTCCAGGATCATCGCTTTTTCTTTCCCTTCCCGAAGAGTTCTTCCTGCGTCACGTCAAGGTTCGCCTTCCGGACCTCCCCGAACGCGATCCGGACCACCGCGTCGTCGGTCTTGAGGTCGATCCCCCCTTGGTCGGCCGCGGCGAGCGTCCCGACAAAATGCCGGCGGCCTTCCCGCGGTTCCGTCAACGTCACCTTCAGCCGTTTCCCCACGGAAAAGGCGAAGTGCTCCGGCCTGCGCAGCCGGCGGTTCAACCCGGGGGAGGAAACCTCGAGCAGGTACGGCCCCTCGACGGGATCCTCCACGTCGAGGACCGCGCCGAACCTGCGGGAAAACGACTGGATCTCGGACAGCGAAACCCCGCCCTCCCTGTCCACGAAGACCCGGAGGATGCTCCGCGGGCCTTCCCTGGCGACCTCCACATCGAACAGGGAGAGGGAGAGGTCCCGGGCGATTTCCCCGGCCAGCGCCTCGATCTTTTCGTTGTCCGTTATCTTCACGATAGGAAAAAAAAAGTGGGCACCGGCCCACTTATCCTAACCCTTCCTAAAATCATACTACAGGGAAACCGCAACCGCCCACAACACATTTCTTTTCCCTTGCGTCCCCCCCCGATGCTTAAGAGAGAAGCCCTCCCCGGTACTCTTCCAGGCGGGATATCTTCTCCCGGACCAGGAAATCGCGGATTCCGTCGATGATTTCCACGCACGCGTTCGGATTGCGGAAGTTCGCCGTCCCCACCTGCACGGCGGCCGCCCCGACGAGAAGAAATTCGAGGGCGTCCTCGGCGGTCTGGATCCCCCCGATCCCGATCACGGGGATCTTCACCGCCCGGCACGCCTCCCACACCATGCGGAGCGCCACGGGTTTGATCGCGGGGCCGGAGAGCCCTCCCGTCACGTTGGCGAGCCTCGGCCGCCGTGTCTTGTGATCCACCGCCATCCCGACGATGGTGTTGATGAGCGACACGGCGTCGGCGCCCGCGTCTTCCGCCGAGCGGGCCATGCTCCCGATGTCGGCGACGTTCGGGGAAAGCTTCACCCACAGGGGCTTGGCCGTGGCGGCCCGGACCCGCCGGGTCAATCCCGACAACCCGTGCGGAGAGGAGCCGAACAGGATCCCGCCCTCCTTCACGTTGGGACAGGAGGCGTTCAGTTCGATCGCCGCCAGCGCGGGAAGGTCGGACAACCGCCGCGCCACCGCCTCGTACTCATCGACCGTCCGTCCGTAGATGTTCGCCACGAAGACGGCGCCCGCTTCCTCGAGGCGGGGGGCCACCTCGGCGACGAACCGCTCGACCCCGATGTTCTGCAACCCGATGGCGTTCAACATCCCCGCGGCGGTTTCCACGATCCTCTGGGGGGCGTTGCCCGGCGACGGGAGCAGGGAGAGGCCCTTGACGATCACCGCCCCCAGCCGGGAGATGTCGTAGAACGGGGCGAACTCCAGCCCGTACCCGAACGTCCCGGAAGCGCTCAAGACGGGGTTCTTGAGGGAAACGGTCCCGACGCGCACGGCCAAGTCCGGGGGGGCCGCGGGGGTCACCACACGATCTCCCGGGCGTCGAACACGGGCCCTTCCTTGCACACCCGGCGGTACGCGCTCTTTTCCCCCTCGCGCACCGCGGTCACGCACCCCCAGCATACACCGAAGCCGCACGCCATGTGGTTTTCGAGGGACACCTGCATCGGGACGTCCCGGGCAAGGGCCGATTCCGAGATTCCCCGGAGCATCTCCCGCGGGCCGCACGCCAGGATCGTAAGCCTGCCGCGTTCGGAAGCCTTCAAACCGTCGAGCCGTTCGCGGACGGCGTCTCCGACGGGGCCGAAATACCCCGCGGTCCCGTCGTCGGTGCACAGGTGCACGCGGCCGGGGAGGTTCCCCCCGGGGATCCACTCCCTCGGGGGCAGCTGGTCGCGCGTGCGCGCGCCGAGGAACATCTCGAAATCGCCCCTCCCCTCCGAAAGGGCCGCTCCAGCGGGGAAAACGGTGGAAAACCCCACACCGCCCCCCACGAGCCACCAGGCGCGGTCGGCTGCTCCGAGCTCGAAGCCGTGCCCCAGCGGCAAGGTGATCGAAAGGGGATCGCCCTCGTGGAGGCCGGAAAGGAGGGCCGTCCCGCGGCCGACCACCTTGTACACGAACTCCACCGTTCCCGTCCCCCGGGCGCCCCCGGCGCGGAAGATCGCCAGGGGGCGCGGCAGGAGCGGATCGTTCCCCGGCCAGCCCGACACCATGGCGAACTGGCCCGGGACGAACTCGACGCGGTCGGGAACCGCGACCTCCATGCGGTAGAAGATCCCGTGCCCGGTGTTCCGGAGGATCTTCCCGCCGACGAACCTTGGCCTCTTAGACGGCATCCCTTACCCGTATCTCCCGGGAGAAAAGGAACGCATCCTCCCTCGTGTCCGTGTAGTATCCCTTCCGGATCCCGTCGAAAACGAACCCGCAGCGAAGGTACAGCCTTTGCGCCTCCTCGTTCCCGGCGCGCACTTCGAGGTGAATCCTCGCGCATCCCGCCCGCGCCCCCCGGCGGATGCATTCCCGGACCAGCGCCCTGCCGACGCCCGCGCCCCGCCGGTCCGGGCGCACGGCGATGTTCAGGATATGGGACTCCCCGGCGACGTTCCAGCAGACGGCATATCCCATGACCTCTCCCGAAGCCCCTTCCGCAACGAAGGGACGGGAGAAGGGACGGGAGAAGGGACGGTCGAGATCCTCGGAGAACATCCCGCGGGACCAGGGCGTGGGGAAAGACGCCTTCTCGATCTCCATCACTTCGTCGAGATCCCGAAGGACCATGTCCCGAATCCGGATCCTTAAGGCCGGCCCCCCCCCTACCAGCGGATCAGCGTCGACGCCCAGGTGAATCCCGAACCGAAAGCCGCCAGGCACACGAGGTCTCCTTCCCGGATCCGCCCCTGTTCGAGGCATTCGTCCAGGGCGATCGGGATCGACGCCGCCGTGGTGTTCCCGTACCGCTCGATGTTCGAGAAGACCTTCCCCTCGGGAAGCTCCATCGCCGCCCCCACCGCCTGGGTGATCCGCTGGTTCGCCTGGTGGGGTATGAGCAGCGCGAGGTCGGAGGCCGTATAGCCGTTCTTCGCAAGGGATTCGCGGATCACCTCCGGGAAGCGCCGGACGGCGTGCGCGAACACGTACTTCCCGTTCATCTTCGGATAATGCTTCCCGGAGTCGATCGTTTCATGGGTCAGCCATGGACTCTTCAGGAAGCCGGGTTCCTCGACGCACAGTTCCGCGGCGTGCTTGCCCTCGGAATGGAGGTGAGAGGAGAGGATCCCCTTCCCGTTTTCCGCGGGACCGACCACCACCGCGCCCGCGCCGTCGCCGAAGATGACCGCCGTGTCCCGCCCCGCCGTGGAGAAGTTGAGCCCCTTGCTGTGAAGCTCCGACCCGATGACGAGCACGTAATCGTGGAAGCCGCCCTTCACGTACGCCTCGGCCACGGAAAGCCCGTAAAGGAAGCCGGTGCACTGGTCGCGCACGTCGAGGGCGCCGACCGTGGGCATTCCGAGCTGCGCCTGGACCATGACGCCGCAGCCCGGGAAATAGTAGTCCGGGGAGAGGGTGGCGAACACGAGCAGCCCGACGTCTTCGACGGAGATCCCCGCCTGTGCGATCGCTTTCCGACCCGCCGCGGCGCCCATGTGGGAATTCCCCGCCGACGGGTCCGCGAACCGCCGCTCCCGGATCCCGGTGCGCTGGACGATCCACTCGTCCGTGGTGTCCATCAGTTTCGTCAGGTCCTCGTTGGTGACCACCCGGGAGGGCAGTTCCCTGCCGGTCCCCGCGATCCGCGCGCCGCGCATCCTGTCCTCTCCTCCCCTCAGATCAGCACCGCCGCCGCCAGGGTCGTGGTGTACTCGTCCTTGACGATCGCCGACTGCGTGATATTGAAGGATTTGTAGATCTTTCCGCTGATCTTCCACACTTCCCGCCGCTCGTCCCAGCTCTTGTCCTCGTCGAACTCGACGCCCAGCGTGGAAGCGAGCATCGCCGCCGCCAGGTCCTCCGCGTAGTCCCCCGCCACCTTCTCCGTCTGCCCGAAAGCGTGGTGCTCGCTCAGGTACCCGTACACGGACCGGTCGGACGGGAGGGCGCACCCCACGGAGGCGGCCACCAGGCGCCTCGGCTCGTCGCTGCAGCAGCGGCTCATGACGACGTAGACGATCTCTCCCGGAGAGAGGAGCTTCAATCCCGATTCCTTGTTCACGATCCTGGCCTTGGGGGGGAAAATGCTCGACACCTGCACGAGGTTGAACTTTTCGATCCCGGCGTCCCGAAGAGCGAGTTCGAACGAGGTCAGCTGCTCCCGGTGGCGGCCGACCCCCTTGGTAAAGAAGATCTTCGTGGGAACGGACATGGGCGGCTTCTCCTTGCGATTCTGCTTTTGCCGGAATCCTACTTGTCCGCCTGGCGGGCGACGATCCAGCCCATCAGGCGGTAACACAGGCGCGCGGCCAGGTAGTCGGGAGCGACCATCCCCGCGATCGGGGCGAGTTCCATGACGTCGAACCCCGCCAGATTGCAGTTCCCACGCAAAACGTCCCTCAAGATGTCGGTCACTTCGAACCAGGTGAGCCCCCCGGGTTCGGGGGTGACGACGGCGGGCATGATCCCCGGATCGAACACGTCGAGGTCGATGGTGATGTACACGTTCCCTTCCAGGGAACTGACGATCCCCTTCGTGACGTCGGCCAGGTTGTCCCGGACTTCGGAGGCGTAGAAGGTTTTCACGTCCTCGCTCTTCTTGAGGAAACGGTCCTCCTCCTCCGACATGCTGCGGACCCCCACCTGGATCAGCTTCGCCCCGGACTCGACGATCCTTCGGCCGACGCACGCATGGTTGTACGGAGTGCCCAGGTACTCCCCCCGAAGGTCCGTGTGGGCGTCGAACTGAAGGACCGTGAGTTGCCCGTGCTTCTTCTTGAGGGCCGCGACAGCCGCCGCGGAGCCGGAATGCTCCCCCCCGAGGAGGATGGGAACCTTCCCGGCCTTGGACACGGCTTTCACCCGGCGTTCCAGCTCCTTGAGCGCGGCGAGAGGGCCCGTCGTCGTCACCGGAATCTCCGTGGAGACGAAAATGCCCGACCGGTACGGTTCGATCTTGTTCTCCTCGTCGAAGAGCTCCATGTGGGCGGAGGCGTCGAGAATGGCGCGGGGGCCGTTGCGCGTCCCCGCCTGGTACGTGGTGGTCACGTCGACCGGGAAAGGGATGATCACGAAGCCCGCCTGCTTCCAGGACGCGTATCTGCCGGATATCCCGCCGAAGGTCACGGAGTAAGGGATCACGGAATCCTCCTGTATAAAGGTGCGGCTATCCGGTGGATTCTAACTCGCCGGCATTCCGGCGCACAATAGAGGGCGCCCCGCCGGCCTCGCGTCCCGCAGGAGGAGCCGCACCGTCCGGATCCCCCGGTACAGGTTTTCCTGCACGGCGACCAGCAGGTCGGACCGGCCGGAAGGATCGGCGGGGATCTCCTCCCGGTGGAACGCCACGCCCTCCACGCGGCGCCCGTTCTCCTCCAGTTCGAACCGGATGTGTTGCCCCGCGCCGCCGACGCGGGAGGCCCTCGCCACGCGGGCGTTGCGCAACAGGAAAACCGGTTCCGGATTCCCGGTGCCGAATGGGCGCATCAGGTCGAGGTCGGACAGCAGCGCCTGCCCGACATCGCCAAGCCGGATTTCGGCGTCGATGAGGAGGCGCGGAACGAACGGGAACTTTTCCGCGTGACGGGCGGCGATCTCCGACAGCCCCTTTCGGAACGGTCCCAGGTTTTCCAGGGGCAACGCCACGCCTGCGGCCTGGGTGTGCCCGCCGAACCGCTTGAGCAGGTGCGAAAGTTCCGAGAGGGCGGAGACGATGGGGAAACCCTCGACGCTCCGGCAGGACCCCGTGGCTTGGCCCCCTTCCTCTCGAAGCAGGACGACGGGACGGCCGTACCGGTCGAGGATCTTCGAGGCGACGATCCCCAGCACTCCCTGGTGCCAACCGGGATCGGACAGCACGATGGCGTGCGGAAGTTCCGGGGACCGCTCGATCCCCGCCATCGCGCCGGAGAGGATCCGTTCCTGCTCGCGCTGGCGCCGCCCGTTGTCCTCGTTCAGCTCCCGGGCCAGCCTTGCGGACTCTTCCCGGTCGGTCGAGACGAGGATACGCGAACTTCGGGTCGCGTCCCCGATGCGGCCCGCCGCGTTCAGGCGGGGACCGACCCGGTACCCCAGGTCCGCCTCGGTAGCCGTTTCCGTAGCGAGGCCCGAGACGGAAAAAAGCGCCTCGATGCCGGGGCGGGCCGCCCGGCGGATCTCCCGGATCCCATCGCGGACCAGCGGCCGGTTCGCGGCGGTGAGCGAAACCATGTCCGCCACCGTCCCGAGGGCCACGAGGTCGAGGTATTTCCGCATCGACGGCTCGGGCCGATCCCCGAAAAACCCCCGTTCGCGGAGATTCTTCCGCACGCCGCACGCCAGGAGGAAAGCGACGCCCACTCCGGCCAGCTCTTTTTCCGGGTAGAAGCAGTCCCCACGGTGGGGGTCGATCACGGCGTATGCTTCGGGAAGCGCCTCCCCCGGAAGGTGGTGGTCCGTCACGATGATCTCGATGCCCGACTTTGCGCCCTCCCGGATCGGCGCGACGTCGGAGATGCCGCAATCCACCGTGACCGCCAGCCGGAAACCTTCCCGGGCGGCTTCTTCCAAAACGCGCGCCAGCAGCCCGTACCCGTCCCGCTGGCGGTCGTTCTGATGGATCCGGACCGGCAGGCCGGGGAACGCTTCCTTGAGGAAAAGGTAGATGCAGGCGGCTCCGGTCGCCCCGTCGGCGTCGTAGTCGGCGTAAATGAAGATGGGCTCGCCGCGGATCCCGGCCGTGGCCAGGCGGTCCGCCGCCTTGTCGATGTCCGTAAGAAGGGAGGGATCGGGGAGGTCCGACAGAGTCCCCCGCAGGAAAA
>JAJZRM010000105.1 GCA_021802685.1 Deltaproteobacteria bacterium
GCCTGGACGTACTCCAGCACCATGCCTTCCTGGCGAAACGCCGAGATGCCATGTGCCCGAACGTATTCCGCCGATTGGCCAAGTCTTCTATAAAGTTTGGACCCGAGATGATACACACGTCCTTTTTTCTCCCCCTTGCCCTCGATCAATCCTCTTTCGTGGAGTGCTTCGAGCACAGCGCGGCTTTCCGGAAGACCCTTCTGTATCAAGGCGGATACCTGCTGAGAGTCTACCCGACGCTCCAGAAACAATGCGTCCAGAACGATTAGCTCATCCAGCGCTAGAGGCTCCCCGCGCTGATCAAGTTCGTAAACAAATGCCGTGAACTGCAAGGACGCCTTTCCGCCCCGCAGCACCACCCTCACCCCCGTCGAATCGCTGCGAGAGTAATCCGGAACAGGGCGACCATAGCGCAATTGCCCCATATAAATCTTGTCCACGCCCCGACCGGTTTGTTCCACCAGGCCGATCCGCTTGCAGGCCGCCGCCAAGCGCGGGTTCTTCGGTTTCGGTTCATGGACGAGCAGATTTTCCGCCGTGATGCCGACAGGAAAGCCGCCCGGGCTGGTGATCAGAAGGTGATCGTGTTGCCACTGGACGTACACCGCGTCTAGACGCGTGTAATCCCGATGGAGCAGGGCATTGTTCAACGCTTCCCGGAATCCGATGGGCGAGTAGTCGGGAACAGGAACCCGGAACATCCCGACCATCACCTCTCGTTCCTCGTTCCGGGCGGCAAACCGGGAATCCAGCTCCGAAAGGACATGGAGGAGCGGCCGTTGGAAGGTGTCGTTGACCTTCACGTCCCCTTGGGCGTCGAGCACCTGGAAGTGGACTTCGTGGGTCGGTAACAACTTTTGGATGATCTCTTCCCTTCCGAGAAGCAGAAGACCGGCGACATTGGGAACCAGACGGCTGTCCTGCGTTTCCACTAGTTGGAGCGCTTTAGCGATATCCTTGTTGGAAAGATCTTTCAAGGTCTGGTCGCCACGCAACCGGGTGATCGTCTGCCGGAGCCGCTCGAACTCCAGAGGATCGAAACTTTCGAAGGAGGCGTCCTCCATGAGTTGGGCGGAGAAATCGATCAGGCCAAGATCGACCCGTCGCGAACGCTGATCATGCGGGAGAAAGGGCACCGTAGCAGGCTTGCCGTCAGACCCCATGACACGCCGGACAGTCTTCCCCTGCATCGTGGCGCAGATCTCCGGGTAGATGTCCACTTCGATGACGACCACCTTTCGCCTATCGACCTCCGGAACGGAAATCCGAGTGTTGATGTTCGGAGAAGTGTTATTGAAAATAGCCGACTGGAGACGGATGGGGTCGGTCGTTCCCTCGTGGCGGGGCTGCGCCCCGGATACCGTTCCGTCGTCTTCGACGCCGATCAGTAGAAAGCCGCCGTCGGCGTTCGCCATGGCGACGATCTCCTCGTAGATTTCCGCATCGGATATCTTTCGGCGGTCGGACTTGAATTCCCTGTCGACGGCTTCGCCGAGCGCGATGATTTCCTTCAGCCGATCCGCGTTCATTATGACCATCCGGTCACCTCGGCCAGCATTTTCATGGTCTCTTTCTCGATTCCCCAATCTACCGAAAAAGCCAAAACCGCACCATGAATATCATGAAAGACCTTTGCGGCAATTGCCGTCGCGTAATGGCACAATCAGGGGATGCTGATGACCATCGCCCTCGTTCTTCTCCTGCCGCTCCTGGGCGCCGCGGCGGCGGGAAAGCCGCTCGCGCAATACCTGCAATTCCCCCCCAGGACGCCGGACGTCCCGCACGCGCCGTTCTCCCCGGCGGTGTTCCTCGCGCTGGCGATTTTCATCCTCGCGGCGACCGTTCCCCTGTACTCGCGGCTCCTGCGCCGCAGGGAGGATCCGGCCCCGATCGAACCCGCCCGGCCTTATCCCCGGTGGGGATGGGCAGGCGGAGCACTGGGAGCCGCGGCATGGATCGTCGCCTGGAGCCGGTTCCCGTGGATGGGGGACCTCCAGGCGCACACCTTCACGCCCCTTTGGATTTCCTTCATCCTGGTCGTCAACGCGCTCGCGTTCCGAAGGACGGGTTTCTGCCTGCTGCTTTCCCGAACCCGGAGATTCCTTCTTCTTTTCCCCGCAAGCGCGGCGTTCTGGTGGTCCTTCGAGTACCTCAACCGTTTCGTCGGGAACTGGCGTTACGCCGGCGGGAGGGAATTCGGAGCGGGGGAATATTTCCTCTTCGCCACCCTCCCGTTCTCCACCGTCCTCCCCGCGGTCCTGTCGGTCCGAGAGCTGCTCCTCTCCTTTCCGCGCCTCGACGGCGCGTTCCGGGAAAGACGTCCGTTCCCCCTTCGCCGCCCGAGCGCGGCCGCCGGTTCCGCCTTTTTGCTCGCCTGCGCCGGACTCCTCGCCGTCGGCGTCGTGCCCGACGTCGTCTTCCCCCTGGTGTGGATCGCCCCTCCGCTCCTGTTGATCTCCGCCGCCGCTCTCCGCGGGGCGCCGCACGCCCTCTCCGGGATCGCCGCCGGCGATTGGCGGGCATTCGCGGCATCGACCCTCGCGGCTCTTTTCTGCGGTTTCTTCTGGGAGATGTGGAACCACGGGAGCGCCGTGAAATGGGTATACGACATCCCGTACGTCGACGCGTTCCACGTGTTCGAAATGCCGATCCTCGGGTACGCCGGGTACCTGCCGTTCGGAGTGTTGTGCGCGGAGGTCGGAGACCGGCTTCTGGATTTCCGCCGGAGGGCGGCGGAAAAAACCTCCGACTTCCCCCCGCGATTGCGATAAAATTTATCCACGGTACCGGTCGGAAAACATTTCAAGGCATTGCCTGAAAGGGAGCCGATGACACGGAAGCGCCAACAGGCCGCCGTTGCCTCGGATCGTCCGCCCTGCCGGTTTCGCCGGCCCCGAGGGGATTCGGAATGAGCCCCCTGGCCCCTCCTCCGGTCCTTCCGCCGGACACGTTTCTCCTCCTCCGTTACCTCCTCATCGCCGTCCTGCTCGTCTACCTCCCGTTCCTCGGGATCGTCATCTCCGGTTCGGCGGCTTCCCTGGTCATGAACCTCTCCGGGAGGGAAAACCGGGACGAACGGTCCCTGCGCCTGTCCAGGGATTGGATCGAGGCCGTCACCGTGCACCGGTGGGTCCTCCTCCTCGCCGGTCTCCTTCCGTATCCGGCCATCGCCTACCTCTGCCGGCGGATCCTCGGGGGCCGGAATCCACTGACCTCGATCGCATGGCTCGCCCCGTTCGCCGCCATCCTCGCGGGGTGCCTGCTGCTTTCCCGGTACCGGTCCGCCATCCGGCGGACGGCGGAGCTGCCCCGGACCCCCTTCCTGGCCGGTACGGCGGGGCTCCTGTCGATGGTGTCCGGTGTCTTCCTGCTGTACCTGCTGCTGGGAACCCTCGTGAACCCTTCCAAGCTCCCCCTGGTTCGAAGCAGCCCCGTTTACATCCTCTCCTGGAACTCCCTGGTGGAGTTTCTCCTGTTCCTCGCGTTGTCCATCGGACTGAGCGGAGGAATCGTCCTGCGGTTCCTCGCCCGGGACGCCGGGGCGGGAGGCGGGGATTCCGAATATGAAACCCGTGCCCGCGCCGCCGGAACGTCCTTTTCCCTGGCCGGCGCGCTGGCGGTTCCGACGCTCGTCGTGCTGGACCTGATCACCCTCCCCGCCACGGGGATGTCAACGGAGGTGTTCGCCATGGCAGCGACCGTTCCCATCCTGGCGCTGGCCGTATTCGCCCTGCTCTACTTCTCTCCGGGGAAAGGGGACGGCGGGCCGGGAGACCGGGTTTCGGCCCTCTTCGTCCTGATGTTCCTCGCCGTGATCCTGTGTTACCAGTCGGCCGTCGCGAACGCCTTCCAGGGAATCTCCGCTCCCCCGGGGCCGTTGGCCGCCCAGGCGGTCCCCAAGGAAGGAAAGGCCGCGGGGAAGGATGCGGCGGTACTGGAGAAAGGGAAGAAGGTGTTCGACACCGTGTGTTCGGTCTGCCACCGGTTCGACGCCAAGGTCGTCGGCCCCCCGCTGAACGAGGTCGTGCCGAAGTACAAGGGGAATGTCGAAAAGCTCAAAGGGTTCATCCGGAACCCGGTCAAGGTGAACCCCGCCATGCCGGTCATGCCGAAGCCGGCCATCAAGGAAGACGAGGTCGACGCGGTCGCGCGTTACCTGCTGTCGCAGGTCAAGGGCGGCAAGTAGACGTTGAAGAAAACGATCGTCGCGATCGCGGCCGCCGGGTATTTCGGTCTATCCGTCCTGGCCGTCGCGGGTCTCTGGTTCCTCTGGTACCGCACCGGGCCGGCCCCCGCGCAGCCGATCGCCTTCCCGCACACGGTCCACGCGGGGCAGTTGCGGCTACCGTGCACGCACTGCCATGCCTTCGCCGGCAAGTCCAGGTCCGCCGGCGCCCCACCGCTGGAAACGTGCATGGGGTGCCACAAGACGATCGCCGTCGAAAGGGAGGAGATCCGGAAGCTCACCCGCCACTACGAGGAAAAGCGGCCCGTCCGGTGGGTGCGGGTATACGCCCTTCCGGATTTCGTCTACTTCTCCCACAAGCGGCACGTCAAGGCGGGGGTGGAATGCGCGATGTGCCACGGGGACGTGGCCGGCATGAAAAGGATCCGCCGGGTGAACGAGCTGGTCATGGGGTGGTGCGTCTCGTGCCACGCCGTCCGGGGCGCGTCGCGCGATTGCGCCACCTGCCATAAGTAGAGGGAGAGGATGAAGCGAAGGGATTTCCTATGGCTCCTCGGGGTGATCTCCGGATCCACGGTGATGTCCGCGTGCGGATCGCCGAACCGTTCCGCGAAATTCACCTCCTTCGTTCTCCCGCCGGAGGAGGAGGCCGTCCCCGGGGAAGCGCGCTTCCTCCCTTCGACATGCACGGAATGCCCCGCCGGCTGCGGGGTGCAGGCGAGGATTCGGGACGGGCGGCCGGTCAAGCTGGAGGGGAACCCCGGGCATCCGGTGAACGACCGCGGACTGTGCGTCCGGGGCCAATCCGCCCTGTACCGCCTCTATCATCCGGAGAGGGTGCGCGGCCCCATGGTCCGGGACGGCGGGAAACATCGGCCCATCCCCTGGGAAGAGGCCTTTTCCAGGGTGGCGGTGTCCCTGAAAAGCTCCCGGGAGAAGGGGAGGAAAAACCTGTTCCTGTCCGGCCGGACGACCGGCTCCCTTTCCCGGCTCGCGGATGCCGCGTGCAAGCGGCTGGGGATCGAGCGGCTGCCCGAATACGAAGTGTATTCCCACACCGCCGTGAAGGAGGCGAACGCCCTCCTGTTCGGGGAAAGGGACGTGCCCCATTACCGGATCGAGAAGGCCGATTTCCTGCTGACGGTCGGGGCGGACCTCATCGAAACCCACATCACCCCCGTCGCCTACGCCCGGAAAATATCCTCCGCCAGGGCCGGCGGCGCCTTCCTCTGGTACCACGTGGAGCCCCACATGTCGCTCACCGGGGGAAACGCGGACCGCCGGTTCACCGTCGCCCCGGGCCGGGAGCGGCTCCTTCTCTCCTTCCTGCTCCGGGAGGTCGCGGCGCGGAAGGCCGGGAAGAGCCGGCTGCCCGACGAACTCATTGCCGTCTTCCCCCGGACGACCGCGGAGAAAGTCTCCGCGGAAACGGGCATCCCGAGGGAGGCGGTGAAGGAGATCGCGGATCGCTTCCTGGCCGCCGAACGCCCTCTCCTGATCGCCGGAGGGGTCGGGACGGAGCAGCCGTCGGGCCTGGAAACCGCGGCCGCCGCCGCCCTGATCCAGCATGCCTCGGGCGCCATCCCGGAACGGGTCGATTTCGCGGCGGGCGAGAACTATCGGAACGTGGGCACGCTGCGGGACATGGAGAAGCTCTCCGCACGGCTGGGCAGGGGGGAAGCGGGGGTCGTGTTCCTCTTCCGGACCAACCCCGTTTTCTCGCTGCCGCCGCGCCTCGCGTTCCGGGAGAACCTGAAAAAGGCCGAACTCACCGTCGGGGTGGGCGAGTTCCTCGACGAAACCGTTCGCGAGGCCGACGTGGTCCTTCCCCTGTCCCACTCCCTCGAGTCGTGGGGAGACGTCGAACCGAGAAGCGGCGTCGTGTCCCTCCTCCAGCCGGCGCTCCCGCCGCTGCACGACACCCGGTCCGACGGCGACGTGCTCCTGGGGTTCCTGGGGTACTCCTCCGGGAAGGGACCGGACGGCAGCTACCGGGACCTCCTCTCCGCGGCATGGGGGAGGTGGCTCGGCGAAGCGGGGAAGGCCCGTCTCCTCGAGAAGGGTTACGTCGAAGAGACGTTGCCGAAGCGGACGGTTTCCGTCGACGGAAAGAGGGCCGCCAAAGTCCTCCGCGCGGCGGGACCGCCGGAGGAGCTCGGGAAACCCGTACTGGTCCTCGCCCCCTCCATCCGGACCTTCGACGGCAGAAGCCGGAACCTCTCCCTGCTGTCCGAGATCCCGGACCCGCTCACAACCATCACCTACGGGTCCTGGATCTCCGTCTCCGGGGAAACGGCGGCGCGAGCGGGCTTCCGGGACCAGGACGGGGCGACGGTCGCGTCGGCCGACTGGAAAGCGGTCATGCCGGTGAAGGTCCAGCCGGGCCTCCCCGACGGGGTCTTCGCCATCCACCGGGATGCGCTTTCCTCCCCCCCGGTCCGGACGGATCGACGGACGGGCGGAGCGGTGGCGTACATCGAGGGCGTCGGCATCGCGAAGACCGGGAAGAGAATCGGGATCCCGATCCTTTCGGGCTCCTTCTCCCAGCAGGGGCGAGGCCTCATTCCCGACCCGGTGCACCTTTCGGAGGAACGCCGCCATAAACGGTGGACCCTGTACCCCGAACACGACCACAAGGAGTACCGGTGGGCGTTGGCGGTGGACCTTGAACGGTGCAACGGCTGCGCCGCCTGCGTGGCGGCCTGCCACGTGGAGAACAACGTCCCCGCGGCGGGACCGGCGGACCACCTGAAGGGCCGGGAGATGTCGTGGCTGCGGATCGAGCCCTTCTACGGGAAGGGGGAGGTCGAGTTCCTCCCCATGCTCTGCCAGCAGTGCCACTACGCCCCCTGCGAGTCGGTCTGCCCGGTGTTCGCCGCGTACCACAACCCGGAAGGGTTGAACGTCCAGGTGTACAACCGGTGCGTGGGAACGCGGTACTGCTCCAACAACTGTCCCTACAAGGTGCGCCGGTTCAACTGGTGGGAACACCGGTGGACGAAACCGGCGGACCTCATGCTCAACCCCGATGTGCAAGCCCGGGGCGTGGGAGTGATGGAGAAGTGCACCTTCTGCGTCCAGCGGATCCGGGCCGCGAAAGACAAGGCCAGGGACGAGGGAAGGAAGGTCCGGGACGGGGAGTTCACGACGGCGTGCGCGCAAAGCTGCCCCACCGGCGCGCTGACCTTCGGCAACCTCCTTGACGAGGGGTCGGCGGTTTCCCGGCTGGCCCGTTCGGGCCGGGCCTACCGGGTGTTCGAGTCGCTGGGGACCGAACCGTCCGTCTACTACCTTCGCGGCGGAAAACCGTGATGCGGGACGAAGGCGCCATGGGAAACGCGGATCGGTTCGCCAAGGCGGAACGGGTCATCCTCGCGGCGATGGAGAAGCCGGGCCGCGTCTACCTCGCGGGCCTCGCGTTCTCGGCGGCGCTGGCGGTCATCGGCGGTATCCTCTGGGCCTACCAGATCCTGAACGGCCTGGGCGTCGCGGGGTACACCCACCCCGTGAACTGGGCGATCTACATCACGAACTTCGTCTTCTGGGTGGGGATCGCCCACTCGGGGACGCTGATCTCGGCCGTCCTCTACCTCTTCCGCGCCCGGTACAGGACGAGCTTCAACCGCGCCGCGGAGGCGATGACCGTCTTCGCCCTCATGGTGGCGGGGTTGTTTCCCCTCATCCACCTGGGGCGCTCCTGGGTGTTCTACTATCTCCTCCCGTACCCGAACCAGCGGCACCTCTGGGTCAACTTCCGGTCCCCCCTGATCTGGGACGTCTTCGCGGTCGGGACCTATTTCACCGTGAGCCTCGTTTTCTTCTACGTCGGGATGATCCCCGACTTCGCGATCGCGCGGCGTTGCAAAGAAGGGATCCGGAAGAAGATCTTTCAACTCCTCTCCCTCGGATGGAAGGGCACGGACAGGGAGTGGCGGCACTACGGCATGCTCTACCTCTTCCTGGCCTCCTTCGCCACCCCCCTCGTGGCGTCGGTCCACTCCGTGGTCTCATGGGACTTCGCCATGAGCATCCTCCCCGGGTGGCACACCACGATCTTCGCCCCCTATTTCGTGGCCGGGGCGATCTTCTCAGGAACCGCCATGGTCATCACCCTGGTGATCCCCCTCCGGAAGGCCATGAACCTCCACGAGTACATCACCGACGACCACTTCGAGAGCATCGCGAAGATCATGCTCTTCACCTCCCTCATCGTGTCCTACGCCTACATCGTCGAGTTCGGCCTCGCATGGTCTGTAGGG
>JAJZRM010000106.1 GCA_021802685.1 Deltaproteobacteria bacterium
TCATTGATCTCTGCAAAGGCTTTTCCCTGGCCGTGCGTCTTTATGTAGGCAACCGCTTTCTTCACAAGGGCCTCAGCCTCTGCCGTTGTCCCCTTGAAGAACGATACCATTTCTCTCAGTTCCACGGTCAGTTTGGCAAGATCGTCGGCCGAAACCTTTATATTCTGCGATGACGAAGCAGCCTTTTTCGTAATATCGGATATATTCTCCATGCTCCGCGTCACTTCTTCCGTGGCTGTCGACTGCTGCTCGGTCGCCGCTGCAATCCTCTGAACAATGTCCCCGGCGCCGGTGGACGCCTCAACGATGGAATCCATGGACGAACTAGCCTCTTTGGCAAGTCCGACGCCGCTTTCGACCTCGCTGCTTGCCCGTTTGATCGCTTCGACAGACTCTTCCGAAGCGCGCTGAATGGAACTGATCCTGCGGGCGATGTCCTTGGTCGCCTGGCTCGTTCTCTCCGCCAGTTTCCGTATCTCGTCCGCGACAACGGCAAAGCCCTTGCCTTGCTCTCCCGCGCGGGAGGCTTCTATGGCCGCATTCAGCGCCAACAGGTTCGTCTGGTCGGCGATGTCGTTGATGACGGCGACAATTTCACCGACCTGTTTGGAGCTGCTGCCAAGTTCCTCGATGGTTTTTGCCGCCTCCCCGGTCATTTTGGCGATTTTCCTCATGTCGTCGGCCGTCGTATCCACGATATTTCTTCCCTTGGCGGCCGTTTCGGATGCCTTATGCGTCGCGTCCGCGGCGTAAGCCGCATTTTTGGCCACATCCGTAATGGTCTGCGAGACTTCGGTGATCGCGGTCACAATCTGATCGATATGCCGGGAAAGTTCCTGCGAACCCTTGCTGAGATCATCGGACGAATCCGAGAGCCGGTGGCTTCCGACGGCCACATTGTCGGAAACCATCTTGACGCTTGCTATGACCCCTCTCAGTTTTACCACCATCGTCTGCATCGCTTCGAGCAGCTTGCCTATTTCGTCGGAACTCTTTACCTCGACTTGTTTATTCAAATTGCCGGCGGCAAGGGCGTCGGCGATATACAGCGCGTGATGCAGCGGACGGACGATACCGCGTGTCAGGTATGCTGCGATCAACGCCGCCAGCGCAATGACAACGCCGGTAAAAATAAACATGAGCAGGCGCGCGTTTTCGTACATATCAACCGATTCGGCATAAAGGGCTTCCGCGGATTCGCCCTTCCCCTTATCCGAATCGGTGTCCGCGGGCTTTGCCTGGACAACATTCGCTTTGGCCATGTTGACCAGGTTCGCCTGGATCCTGCTCATGTTGTAGATTGCGATAAACGTGGTGGCGGTCGTGAGGAACAGCACAATCCCGAAGCCGATGAACAATCGCGATCCGATTTTCATGTTGGCAAGCATATTCCCCCTCCCCGCTGGGTTAACCAATATTACCGAGGAAATCGAACGGATACAACAAATCGCCGGTTGCCCCCCCGCCATAAGGATAAAGTTTTCGCCTCGAGCCGCCGTAAAGATGGAGGTCACCAAGAGTGAAGGAGGTGCGTATGAAAAGGCGTTTCCAATGGGGGGCGGTTTTCGCGATCCTGGCAGTCCTTGCCATTTACGGCCCGCCAGGTTCCGCTCGGGCGGAAATCAACCTCAACATCAACATCGGCCCGCCGCCGGTTGTCGTGGCGGAACCCGCCGAAGTTGCGGTGATCCCCGAGTTCGGAGTCTATTTCGTTCCTTCCGGGGATCCGGATCTCTTTTTCTACGCCGGGTATTGGTGGTCGCCGCGGGGTGACCGATGGTACCGCGCCCGGGCCCATAACGGCCCCTGGAATGTGGTGGAGCGGCGCACCGTCCCGAGGCAGGTGATCCTGGTCCCGAAGGATTACCGGGTCCGGTACGGAAAGGCGAAACATGTCCCTTACGGTCAGTGGAAAAAAACCCATTACCGGAAGGGGGATGAAGACGGCCGGGGGAGGGACCACCGCAATGGAAAGCAGTACAAGAAGGCAGGCAAGCGGGGACATGGCCATGATGACGACTGACGGCCGGCCCTGCCGGGCAACCGCGCCCGACGCGGCCCGCGCTGCGGAAACGACCTCGCGGCCGACTTCGTGACATCGAAGGGCCGGGGCGAGCGATTCCCGCATCGCCCCGGCCTTCCGGTTGCCATCCTGCCCTGGCGCCGGACGCCCGCGTGGCGGTGGCCATGCGCGACGGCCCCGAGGAGGGCCTGAGGTTGATCCACGCCATCCTCGCGCGCGGCGACCTGGCCGATTACCACTTGGCGCACGCGGCGCGGGCGGATCTTTGCCGGCGGCTAGGCAGAACGGCCGAGGCCAGGGCTTCCTACGAACGTGCCCTCACCCTCGCCCTCGCCCGGCAGGAGCCGGAGCGGCGATTTCTCGCGCGGCGGCTGACGGAATTGGGCTGAATTTCATTTCGGTGTCGATTTCCGGCGTTACCGGGACGGGAAGAACTCATGAGCACGCAATCGAACAGCGGCCCTCATGGAAATACCCTGTCCGTCGCCTGCTCATCGCGTACCTCTCTTTCACCGTCCCATCATTGACTCGGCTGTGCCGCTTCCGTCCGAAGGCGTTGGAAAACAAACCGATACTCCTTGTCCAGCTGGTCGCTGCCGCCGGCCCGTACCTTCTCCAGCGCCGCCTCCTTGCCGGCGGAAATGCGCTCCCGGACGGCCTGCACGATCGGGCGCCGTTCGGGATGCAGGCGGAACTGATCTTCGAGGGGGACCAGCCGGTCCAACATGCCGGCATCCGCCAATTTCTCGACCTCCTCCCGGAACGCCCGAATTGCGGCTTTGTGCGCGTCCGCCATCTCCTGGTAATAAACGAGCGCGACGTTGCCGGCGGCATATCGCAACTTCAAGTCGACGCTCTGCCGGAATATCCGATCGCTTTCATACCGCGCGAGCAATTCCGGGGCGTACTGCTTGACCGCGGCGGTATTGATGTCCGCCATCGCCATTTCCGCAACGAAAAACTCGTCCTTCGGTTTGTCGAAAACGCGGATGGCACGTTCCACCGCCCAATCGTCCCACGCCTTGAGCTCGGCCTGCATCCTTTGCTCTTCCCGCAACGGGTTCGCAAGCGGCGCTTCGGGATTCTCCGGAAACGGACCGGCCGGCCGGCTGCCGGGAAACAGGAACATGCTGACGAAGTCTTCCGCCGGTTTCCCCGCGCTTGCCGCCGGCGTCGCAGGGGGCAGCGCCGGTGGAGCGGGCGTTGCCGATCGCAGGAGCGCCGGTTCCGGGTTCGTTCCGTCAAGGCGCGCCGGGGAAGGCCCGAGCGGCTGGTCAAAACCGGTCCGCGCCTTCTCGGACGCATCTTCCGGCGCCGTTGCCGACGCGGCAGCCTGTGAAGCGGCAGCCTGCCGTTGCAAAGACGCCGGCTGCACGGCCGCGGCGTCGCGTTGCGTCGCGTCCAGCAATGCCTGCTGCTCTTCCGGCGGAAGCTTGCTGACCAACTCGGCAACATCCGCCAACTGCTGCGGAGTCATGCTCCCCGGATCCGGCAATGCGGTCTGCGAGTCCGGAACAACCTTTCGATCGTCGCCGATCTTCAGTTGCAAACCCGATCCGGCCGCCGACATCGCATTGCCCAGCCCCGACCCCTGCCCGGGGCCGCCCGTGTAGACGCCCGGCAACCCGGGGATCCCGAAGGGCACCTTGCCGTCGTTGAGATAAACACCCGGCAAACCCTTGATTCCCGCCTGCCCGCCGGCGCCATCCCCGATTTTCAGCTTCAAGCCGGAACTGTCGCCGGACGTTTCCTTCATCTTCAGGTCAGGCAATCCGCCCAGCTTAAGCGTCGCCGCAAGGCGGTTATACATCGCCGCCAGCCTGCGTGCCTCCTCCTCCCGGTGTTGGCGTTCGGCTTCCGCCTGGCGGCGCCGCAGTTCCGCCATCATCTGTTGCTTTTGCCGCTCCGCCTGCGGATCGGAACCCGAGCCGAACAGCCACCGGCCAAGCGCATAGCCGAGGTTATAACTGGCTCCATGGAGGCCGTTGTACATGTTGGAATCGGCGCCGGAAGCACCCCCTCCCCTGCCGCCCCAGTTCGGACCGGGGTTGCATTGTATCCTCGGTCCGCTGCCGCTGACGGTCCCTCCGCACGCCCTGCACCAGGATTCGTATGCGCCGGCGTTCCCCCACGAAGGAGGAGCGCTGTTGCAGTTCTGCGCCTCGGCGGGAAGCCCCAGCGCCGCTACTCCCCCTCCGAGAAAAACAGCCGCGGCCAAGTGCCACTTCATGCTCGCCTCCCGGCGGGAACCGTATTACCTGATCTTCGACTGCCAGACCACGATCTGATCGCGGGCCGGTTGCGCATCGGGCGCATCGGGTCTCAATTCCAGGTAGCGCTTCATGTGGAGCACGGCTTGCCCGTGCATCCCGACTTCTCCGTACAACCGGGCCGCGTTGAACTGCCCCTCGGGCCACAAAGGCAAGACCTGAAGGCCCTGTCATAGAAATCGACGGCATCCACGAACCGGCGGGCATACGCAACCTTGTCCTTCCCCCACCAGATCCGGGGAAGGGAGGTCGTACGATACCCGGTCGGAGCGTTCGGCAAGAACGGCGAATGAAACTCGACCGAAAAGGCGGGAATCTCGTTGTACGGGAATGATCGGGACCGCGGCTGCGTAGCCCACCTTGCGACATCGTCGACTTCCGTATATGAGAAGCCGGTCATTGTCACCGAGATATTTTCATAATGATGACGAAAACGTTCGTCGCCGCCGCGAATCCCGGCGTTGTTGAGTCCGTCGCGGATCGCGTGCAAGGCTGCGGGAGCCGTCATTGCCGGACGTTCAGGCTTGGACGGAGGCGGGGGTTGAAACGCTACGGCGAAAGCGTTGCCTCCGCAAGGCCCGGAAGTTAACATGCCGAGCAGGACGGCACATCCGATCATAAGCCGCCGAATCGCCGAATCCTTCATAACCGCACCTCGCACGGTCATTTTTCCGGCCTCTTGCTTTGTATTATCGGCAAGATCTTCCCGTTTAATAAGCCCATGAATTTCCTCCACGCCGCCGCCCCGGCCCGGAAAATCCGGCAATGCCGGACAGGGCGATGTCGATAAGCGCTTCGGAAATTTGCAGTGATTTTTTATCGCCATCGCCATGCGAAAGGCGTACAATGCGGAATTTAAAAAGATTGGCGGCGCCTTGCTTCCAAATCATCACCCTCGAAGGGGCACACATTGGAATCCACATTGAATTATCTCGAACCCAGAGCAAAGGAAATCAAGGATTCTCTTACGCATTTCATGCTAAATCATTCAGAGATCGAAGCTCGTAAACCATATGATGAAGTTTGGTGCATGGGCCCGGAAGGAGATCGTTATTTTGCCGACATGGATAGTGTTGGCATGAAGATGCAATCCTATTTATTGGAAAGTTACCGCAAATTTCACTCCATGTTACATGAGTTATTAAAGGATCAACCAGAGGACGTGTTGTCAAAAATATCAAAGTCTAACGAAGTAATAACTCGAATAATAGAACATAAGCTTACTTTTTGCGAAAGTTCTAAACAAGCGTTACATATTGCTTTGGCAGCATTTGAGGAACAGTTGAATATTTTAAAAGATACACTCAAAGAAAAGATTCCGCAAAACTAACTCATATGACCCAGTAACTTGGCCGGAACGCTCCCGCCGTTCGTCACGCCTGTTCGTATGCTCCGACCGAAGCATATGTTACGTCCCTCAGGTGAACCCGGTTCCCCGAGCGGGAGGATCCGCCACTTCCCGCTCCTTTCCCCTTTGAACGGCCGAGACGTCGGTCGCGTCGTCACGTTTCCGCAAAATCACCCCGAACAGATCCCTGGGAAGGCTCCCCTCCTGCATTCGTCGAAGGTTCAGGATCTCGTACCCGGCGGCGAGATCCCGGATCTTCCGTTCGCTGAAGAAATGGACGACGAAACCGCCGATGTCGTACATGTCCTCTGATTTGCGGACCCCGGCCCCGTAGTGCTTATCGGTGGTGCTGCGTACCGAATAGAGGGCCAGGCCGTCCGGCTTGAGGATTCGACGGATCTCTCCGAGGATCGCCCTCGACTCCTCGGTGGACAGTTCCATGCAAAGCAACATGTGGGAATAGCAGGCATCGAAGGAACCGTCAGGGAAAGGCAGCGGCTTCCGCAGATCGAAGGACAGCACGGCGATGCGGTCGGAAACACCGATCTTCCTGGCCGATCCCTCCAGTTTAAGAAGCCCCGCCTCCGAATAATCCAGCGCCGTTACCTGGAAACCTTCCGTGGCGAAGAGCAGGGTGTCCCGTCCCTGGCCGCATCCCAGCTCCAGAACGGATTGCGCTTCCGCGCCTTTGAAGAGATTTACGGCCGTGCGAGCCCGATCAGAGGGAATATCCACATTCCCCCTCCCCAGAACATCCATGGTCCCATCGGCATGCCTCCCCAAGTCGGCGCAATAGACCGCGCGTAATGTCTTCCGTAGAAAACTTCCGAGGCGATTCCCAGAAACATCAGCAGGATCACCGCGGCGACCAATACGGCGAAACCCGTCCGGAAGCCCCTCATGGGTTATGCCCGGCGCTGAGTTTGACCTTGCCTTGGCGAGCCATCTTGGAAAGAAGGAAGACCGCGCTCTCCTTCGTCAACTTGAAATGTTCCGCCACATCTTCCGGGGCGACGGTTTCCCTGCCTTTAAGGAACTCCAGGATCTCCGCCTCGATCTGGCCGAGCCACTCCTCGAACAGCGCCCGAAGTTCGGGGGTGGCGTAGGCCGCCATCTCCGCCGATTTGGTGATGGAACCGAACATGCCCTTCATCATTTCCATCGGATCCATGATCTCCCCTTCCGCGATTTTGTTCCGACTATTGGTCTCCGCGTCGCATCATCCGGCACATCATCTTCCATGGAGGCCATTCGAACTCCCTTGCCTCCTCCCCCGATCCGTCGAATTTCCCCGCGTAGGCATCGCACGCATGCAGGAGGTTCAGGATGGAAGGGTCCCGCAAACGGTAATGCACGAAGGGTCCTCCCTTCCGGCTGGCGACGACAACTTCCCGATCCCGCAGGATCTTGAGGTGGAAGGAAACGAGCGTCTGCGGAAGGCCCGTCTCCCCGATGATCTCCGAAACGGTTTTCTCACCCGCCCCGATGCTCGACAGGATCTTCAGCCGGCTCGAATCCCCGATGAGCTTCAGGAATTTCTCGACGGTTCCCGGATTCATTCGATGTATCTGTCCCTCCTTATATGAGCCATAACTAATATTAACGATGAATCCAAGCGTTGTCAACATGGAACCGGCTGCCGCGAGGCGGAGCATCGCATCAACCGCTTCCATGTTCCGCGACCCGTGCCGCATGCATCGCCCGGACGGCCGGTGCAGGCACCCAGCGGATGCGGCGCTTCACTTCGCCGAAACCTGCCCTTGAGGTGAGGCATCGAACCATGCAACGAAAATACGGGTAAATGAACCCATGGAGGAACAGGATATGTGCTACAACTGCGGGTGCGGAGAGACGAAGAAGGATCACGGCGATTCGAGGAACATAACGGAGAAGACCTTCGAGGAGGCCGCGAAGGCCGACGGCAGCATGGTGGATGACGCGAAGCAAAATACCGTGAACCTTCTGAAAAAGAAGTCGGAAGTGGTCTAGGCAGCCCTCCAGGTAACCAAGAACGTAGACCGTGCGCGGGTTTCCCCTCGGTTTTCCCCAAAATTTCGTATTTGCAACAAGAATCACAAAAACACTTTAGGAGCGGGGGCGGAACGTCTAGCCCGGCCTATTCCTTCCTGCAGATAAATTCCATTGTTTCAATGTGTTATGCACCAGCCGCGCATTCATCTTCGTTTGGAGCGCATGGCATGACTCTTGTTGGTTAAAAGATTTGGAGGGTGCCGTGAAACGCCTTGCAAAGACACTCGCTATGCTAAGTTTCATAATTTACTGCTCGTGCGGAGGGGGCGGCGGCAGCGTAGGTGAAAGTCCGACCGTCGACCCGCAAACAGACGCGTCGGACGGTCCCCCCGCCGGGAATCCGGCGGGACACTACCCGGTCCCGGCGGAAGCCGCGGCGGAAGATGTCTCTTCTCCGGACCGTCTTGTCGGTCCGCCCGCCAATTTCGAAATCCGGGAAGCGTCGACATCTCGCCGGCCGAATACGAAATGCTCTACCGGACCGAGTTCGACAGAACCGATACAGTCGGACTCGCAGAACCGAGTCTCCACTGAAACCGGGGCGATTCACCCTCTGGCGCAAGCCTGACGCGCAGGCAACGCTGCGAACACTCAGGAAGTTCGGCAGGTGAGCCTTCCGCTGCAGCCTGTTTATTGGATGCCCAGATTAATTCAAACGGCTCTTACAGGTTTTGTAGCGGGTTGACGAATCGATTTGAACTGGTTTTTGATACTATTCCTGCATGACGATGACGACCAAGATCCTCGGCCGAATGCGAAATCACCTGGAG
>JAJZRM010000107.1 GCA_021802685.1 Deltaproteobacteria bacterium
CACGTTGCGGATCATGTTCAGCGTCACGAGATCCCTGCCGAGCTCGGGGTCCATTACGTCGGAGAGCGCGGCCAGGATGGTTTTCGGGGTCGCTTCCCCCGCGGTTCCCTTCGTGTCGGAAAACGCCATGCGGATCACCTCGTCAGCGGTAATTGCGGTGGAGCCGTCTTTCTTCATTGATTATAGCCCCCCGCGCGTCCAGCCGCAGGATATGGAAGGGAATTACCCGAGCGTGCGCGGGATGCTGTCGCTTAAGGAGGCGGGACGCTTATCCGTCTCCGGAGAGCCGGTCGGTCCGTGGATCCTCGCCCTGGTTTTCCTTAGTGCTTCAGTTCATAAATACGGTAACGCACCGAGAGCGTCGATGCGCCGCATCCGGCAAGGCGCGCGACTGAGGCGTACTGTGGAGTACGCCGCAAGGAGAGCCCCCCTCTCGAACAAAGTACGTTTCCTGGGGTACCCCCGGAAGCCGATACCATCCGCCTTTCCCGGCGGGAGGGGCACAACTTCGCTCGGGTCGGCAGCGATGGCCATGGATGGCCAAGTGCCGCGGAGGGCATGGATGCCCGGGAGCGGCCGGCGCTCGAATGCTACCGTATTTTTGAATTGGAGCACTTAGCCTTCGCGAAGTTGCCGCCGTCCCGAAACCGGAAGTAGTCCTCGGGCGTGTTGATGTTCCGGAAGGAGCGGAAACCCGGATCGAAACGTGCGATCTCTTCCTTGCACACCTTCCGGACCTTCACCTTGTCGAAAAAGGAGACGACCCTCCGCTCTCCCGCCCGGAGGGCATCTTCGATGAAGGGGAGACACTCCTTATGGTAGACGGCGTGCAGCGGTTCGACTCCATTGTCGCTCTCGGGCATGAGAACATCCGAGCCCGCGGACTGCAACGCCAGGTGGCGAATCAGTTCCGGATTCAGATGCGGCATGTCGCAGGCGACAACGAAGACCCGGGGGTTCACGCTGTGGCAAAGTCCGGAATGGACCCCCGAAAGGACCCCCATGCCGGTCAGGAGATCCGGGACCTTCCGGCAAGGGAGAAAACCGTACGCTTCCGGCGTGTTGGTGACGACGAGGATTTCCTCGAAGACGTCCGCGAGACACCGGTGCACCGATTCGATGAACCGGCCGCCTTGATAAGGAAGGAGCGCCTTGTTGCTTCCCATGCGGCGGGACGCTCCTCCCGCCAGGATGACTCCGGTGATCCCCCGGATCCTGCGCTCGCCGGAGGGAACCGAAACATGCTCCGGATGGGCGTATATAGTGAACCGGCTCCCCCGGACGTACCCGATGAGGGTGATCCCCATGGCTTCGGCCATCGAGACCGCCAGGTCGGTGGGGGAAGTCCGCGACGCGATGAGGGAGATCCCGAGGGAGGCGGCCTTGGCGACCGTCTCGGAAGGAACCCTTCCCGACGTGACGAGCATCGTTCCCGCAAGATCGATATTTTTCAGGAGCGCTTCTCCGGTGATCCGGTCCACCGTATTGTGCCGCCCCAGGTCTTCCGCGTAGAGAAGGATGGAGGAGCCGTCGCCCACCGCCGACGAATGCGTGCCGCCATAGCTTTTGTAATTCACCGCCAGGCGGGAGAGATCTTCCATCATGCCGAAGATCTCGGACGGCTGAAACAACCGTTGCGGCGCCCCGCGGTGTTCCGAAAAGGCCCCCGCATGCCTGCCGGCGGGAACGCCGGGGCCGGCGGCGCAGCTCGATGTGACCACCAGAGGCGGTTTTTCCGGGAATTCCCCCTTGATGGCGGCATGGACCATGCCGGCATCGTCGCAGATGCCCAGCGTAAGAATGTCATCGACGGTTTTCACGAAACCCTGCTGACGGAGAAAACCGGCCGCGAGAAACCGCAAGTCGTGCGGAGAGCAGATCAGGGTCGCGATTTCCCGGTGATTGACCACGATCTTCAGGGGGAATTCCCGGACCACTTCCGTCTCCCCCGATTCCAGCTGGCCGTTGCGATAGGAAGAAACTTTTCCCATGGAGCCGCTTTCCTTCAAGCTCCCGCGCAGGGAACTCCGTCAAGGGGACCGTAGACCGTTGGGGATGGAGATGGGGGAATGCCCCACCCGCTCTTGCGCGCCAGCAGATCGAGGTGCAACGTGGTCCACTCTTCGAGCGGCAGGTAAGTGGAGCCGGCCGACTCTCTCGCATCGATCATCTTGAAATAACATTTGCAGAGCCGGCAATACTGGATCCGATAGAGGGGGTCCTCTTCGGCGAAGATGTATCCGAGGGATTCGTGATGGCGGTTGTCGCAACATGGGCACTGCATCCTGTTCAGCCCCCAGGTGGTCCCGCACCAGGAGCAGTACCCCTTTCGCTCTCCCTCCCCTTGCAGCAGAAGCAGCGCCGGGAGGGAACCGCAGACGGGACAGTATCCGCGCAGCCACGTTTGAGGAAGGGGGAACCGGCGGAGCAGGTCCCCCGCGGTCCATTCGATGGAAGGGCGGATGCAACTGCGGGCCAGAAACAGAAGGGAAGCCGTGTCGATGCCGTTCATGTTGACCCATTTCCCCCACGGCTCCCCTTCGTGTAGAAGGAAGGAGCGCCAGAACTCCTCCGCCCCCTCCTTTTTCTTGTCCAGGCCGGCAGACAACGCTTCGAACGCCGTCCTCATATTCGGGTTGTCTTGCGGAATGAATTTGCCCAATTCCCGCCGGACTTCATCCGCGGAACGGCCATCGACGGGAAAGTCCCAACGCTTGAGCAACGGGAAGCCCTCTTCCCATTGGGTCTGGACCAGGCTCGGAACCGGTTTGCAAGGATCCGGACGGACGGTTTCCCGGGCCCGTTCCTGGGCGAGGAACAGGTTTCCCAGGAAGGGGTAAAACCCCTCGTATGCCGGTTTCCGGTCCCTGGCCCTGAGAATCGCCGTGCCGACCGCCTTGCTTCGATCGTCGAGCGATCCTTTCGACGATTCAACCGAGAAGCAAGGAACGATGCCGTCCTGCGTCATGCTACCCCCGGGCGACGGTACGCAACGCATCGATGGCGGGCCCGAACATGCGACGAAGGGCAACCTTCCGGGTGACGCCCGGGTTCGCGCTCGCCACGGCGAACTTGTGGTATTCCTTCGGGTCGCCCACGACCAGATAAATCGTTCGAACCGTTTCCACGTTCAGCAATTGCGCCTTGGGATATTTCGCCTTAAGCGTCGCGAGGCGTTTCTCCGCCCTCGCGAGGATCTCCTCCCGGTCCCCGAAATGCAGACCTCCCATGGGGCAGGCCTTCACGCAGGCCGGCTGGAGGCCGTTGCTCACCCGGTCGATGCACATGGTGCATTTCACGATGGTGCCGTCCTCCCTCTGCCGGGGGATGTCGTACGGGCATTCCGACCTCACGTCCTTGAACGGGGCCCCCTTCGATTTCTCCGTGTAGACGATCGCTCCCGTCGCCTTGTCCTGGATCGCCCCGCCGGTGACGGCCGAATCGATGACGTCCTTGCAGGGAGCATCGATGCAGTGCCGGCACTGGTCGGAGAAGAAGTACCGGGAAACCTTGTTGCCGGCCCGCACTTCGCGGAACCGCACCAGCTTGAAGGTGTTGCCGTCGAAATCCGGCGGGTTCTGGTGGCTGCCGCGGTTCCGGGTGACCGTGCCGTCGTTCCGGTTCCATGCCTTGCACGCCACCTGGCAGGAGCGGCAGGCCATGCAGGCCGATGTGTCGATGAGGAAACTTTTTCCGGACATGGGCTACACCTCCGCCTTCTTGCGCACATTCACCATGAACGCCTTGGTCTCGGGAATTTTCGTGTTGGGATCGCCCACCGCCGGGGTCAGCAGGTTGGCGCTGTCTCCGCCGTTCTTGGGCCAGACCCACCCGTAGTGCCAGGGCAGGCCGACCTGGTGCACCTGCTTTCCAAGAATCTTGAACGGCTTGTACCGCACCGTCACGAGGGCCACGGCCTCGATCGACCCCCGCGCGGACTCTACCACCACCTTTTCGCCGTTCCGGATCCCCTTGGCCTTGGCGAGCTCTTCGCTCATTTCCACGTAAACTTCCGGTTCGGCTTCCAGGAGCCAGGGGAGCCACCGCGTCAACACGCCGGTCTGCCAGTGCTCCGCGACGCGGTACGTGGTCCCGACGATCGGGAACCGGTCGGAAGGTGTACTGTAGACGTCCCGTTCCGAGCGGAAAACGGCCGCCACGGGGTTGTTCCGCTGGTTGCTGAACGGGTGCTTCTTCACCGGGCTTTCGATGGGCTCGTAATGCTCGGGGAAGGGCCCGTCCTTCAATCCCGGCCCGACGAACGCGCCGACCCCGTCGACCTTCATGATGAACGGTTTCTTGCCGTCCGGGCGGTCCGTCCCGTCGGGATTTTTCAAGGGATACCACGGCCCGTCCGGAACGTCTCCTTTCCATTTGGTCGAGACGTACTTGCCGTCCTTCACGTCCCCCACGAACTCCACCACCGCTTTCTTCGGGTTCCACGGCTTTCCGGTGAGATCCAGGGAGGCGCGGTTGTAGATGATGCGGCGGTTGACCGGCCAGGCCCAGGCCCACTTGGAAGTCAGGCCGATGCCGCTTTCGTCCTTGTTGTCCCGGCGGGCCATGTTGTTGCCGTCCTGGTTGTAGCTCTGGCAGTAGAGCCAGTTCCCGCTGGCGGTGGACCCGTCGCTCTGGAGCAGGCCGAAAGCGGGAACCTGGTCGCCCTTCTTGTACATTTTGCCGCCGACGAGGGCATCCCTGGTCCAGTAACCGTTGATGGCCTTCGCCACCGCGTGCGGGTCGAACTTCCCTTGGGCCGTGTAATCCAACTTGACGTTGAGGATGGGATCCGGGAAGGCCGATTTCGCATCCGGCTTTTTGTAGAGTTCGCGGATCTCGTTGAACAGTTCGACCATGATGTCGCCGTCCGGTTTGGCATGTCCCGGCGGTTCCTGGGCCTTGTACCGCCACTGGGCCCACCGGCCGCTGTTGCTTAAGGACCCCTCCTTCTCCATAAAGGCCGCGCAGGGAAGCATGAAGACTTCGGTTTTGACCTGCCTGGGGTCGACGCCCGGCCCGTTCCAGAAGGAAGCCGTTTCGTTGTCGAACAGGTTGACGACGACCATCCAGTCGAGGTTCGAGAACGCCTGCCGGGTCTTGTTGGAGTTGGCTCCGCTGCAGGCGGGGTTCTGGCCCCATGCGAAGAAGCCCGTGTACTGCTTGTCGTACATGCGGTCGAAGATGTCGAGCCAGGAATACGTTTTCCCTTCTTGCAGCTTGGGAAGCCAGCCGTATCCGAAATCGTTCTCCGGCGTCGCGTTGTCGCCGTACACCGCCTTGAGGAAGCTCGTGATGTACTTGGGGCGGTTTTGCCACCAGTTGGCGCTCAACGGGTCCTTGGTCGATGGGGTGAACTTCTTGTTGTATTCGGCCAGCGTGGCGATCGAGGCGCTCGGAACGGGCAGGTACCCGGGAAGGATGTGGAACAGGAGGCCGTGGTCCGTGGATCCCTGGACGTTGGATTCTCCCCGGAGGGCGTTCACGCCTCCGCCCGCGACCCCCATGTTCCCGAGCAGGAGCTGGATGATGGACATGGTCCGGATGTTCTGGACCCCCACGGTGTGCTGGGTCCATCCCATGGCGTACATGATGGTGCCCGCCTTGTCGCGGGCGCCGGTCGCGCTGTACGCCTTGTACACCCTGAGGAGGTCTTCCTTGGGCGTTCCGGTGATGCTGGAGACGGTATCCGGGGTATAGCGGGAGTAATGCTTTTTCATCAGCTGGAAAACGGACCGCGGGTGCTGCAGCGTCGGATCCTTCCTGACGTTCCCGTTCTCGTCCTTCTCGAAATCCCACGCGGATGCGTCGTAGGCGTGCTTCCCGGAGTCGAAGCCGGAGAACATGCCGTCCTTGAAGCCGAATTTGCTCCCGACGATGTAGCTCGCGTTGGTGTAGTTGACCATGTACTCGTGGAAATACTTCTGGTTGTCGACGATGTATTTGATCATCCCGCCCAGGAAGGCGATATCGGTCCCCGAGCGGAGGGGAGCGTAGATGTCCGCCAGGGAGGATGTGCGCGTGAACCGGGGATCGACGTGGATAAGCGTCGCCCCTTTCTCCATGGCTTTCGACACCCAGCGGAAGGACAAGGGATGGTTCGTGGCAGCGTTGCTGCCCATGACCAGGATGCAGTCACTGTTGCGGAGATCGATCCAGTGATTCGTCATCGCGCCGCGTCCGAACGACTCTGCCAGAGCCGCTACAGTGGCGCTGTGTCATATTCGGGCCTGGTGCTCGATGCTCGACAGCCCCAGGGCGCGGAGCATCGCCTGGTAAACCCATAACTCTTCGTTGTCCATCGCGGCGCTGCCGACCGATGCGATCCCTTCGCACCGGTTGACCACCCGGCCCTTTTCGTCCTTCGCGACGAAACTGGCGTCCCGGCTCTTCTTCACGTTTCCGGCGATCTTCTTCAGCGCCCAGTCCCAGTCCTTGGCCACCCACTTGCTGCTGTACGGCGCCCGATAAAGGACTTCCGTCACGCGTTCATCGTTGCGCGCGAGCTGGTAGACGGACGCTCCCTTGGCGCAAAGCGCCCCCTGGTTGATGGGATGGTCGGCATCGCCTTCCGTGTAGATCACCTTTCCCGTCTTCGTGTCCGTGTGGCAGATGATCCCGCATCCCACCGCGCAATAGCAGCAGATCGTGGGAGTTTCCTTCGCATCGCGGGTACGAAGCTCCCACGAGTAGGCCTCGACCGGGCGCAGGTCCAACCCCATCCCGTTCAATGCCAATCCCGCGGTCGCCGTACCCGAGATCTTGATGAAATCCCTGCGAGTGAGCTTCATCCGGCGTTCCTCCGTATCGATTCTTTGGTGACACCGTTCTTCCGCTGGTAAATTCCCGTCGCAGTTAAATACGCAATCTCGATGCCATATTAAAAATGCTATTATTTCAATATGTTATGATTAACACCTGGGCGCACGTGGGTCTGTTCGGACGCAGGCGTGAAGCATCTATGGATGGAATTTCAGTGGTTTAGGATGCGTTATGAAAGACGCACCTGGAGGAACGGGACCGACGCCCGTGCGTCAAATAGGACCTATTGCCGCACTACTCTTCTTCGCGGAATTCGGACGATTGGACCCCGCAACGCCGCATGATCCGCTGGAAGTTCCCCCGGTCCAGTCCGAGAGACTCGGAAGCCCGCGAGACGTTTCCTCCATGTTTCGACAGGGCCGCCTCGACGATTCCCCGGTGGAACTCCTCCAGGACCTGCCGTTTCGCAGTCCGGTAATCCGGAAGCGCCGCGTCGGGCCGGGAAACGCGGGGGCCTGCTGGATGGAATTCCGGGGGCAGATCTTCCGGCGTGATGACCCTCCCCCGCTTCAGGATGGCGAACCTTTCCATGATGTTCTTCAATTCCCGCACGTTGCCTGGCCAGTCATATTGGTAGAGAAGCCTTTTCGCCTCGTCCGAGAACTGGATCTCCGGAGCTTTCCCCGCGAAAAACTGCCGGACGAAGTGCTTCGCCAGGATCTTGATGTCTCCCCTTCGCTCCCGGAGGGGCGGAACGCGGATGGGGATGACCGCCAGCCGGAAATACAGGTCTTCCCGGAACTCCCCTTTCCGAACCAGGGCGGAGAGGTCCTTGTTCGTGGCGGCGATGATCCGGACGTCCGTCACGATCTCCCGGAAATCCCCCACGCGCCGGATCTTCCCGTCGTGCAGCACCCGCAGAAGCTTCGCCTGAAGGGCGGGGGAGAGGTCTCCGATCTCGTCCAGGAAAAGGGTCCCTCCTTCCGCGGCGAGGAACAGCCCCTGCTTGTTTTCGGTCGCGCCCGTGAAGGCCCCCTTGACGTGCCCGAACAGCTCCGACTCGAGGAGGTTGTCCGGGATCGCGCTGCAGTTGATCGGGATGAACATCTTCTCCGCCCGGTTCCCGGTGAAATGGATCGCCTGGGCGATCAATTCCTTCCCGGTTCCGCTCTCCCCTTCGATCAGGACGCTTGCCCGACTGTTCGAAACGTTGATGATGACGGAGAAGATCTCCCGGATCTGCTCGGATTTGCCTAAGATTCCGGTTTCGAAATACCGGTTCTTCTGTCCTTCCTTCAGGTACCGGTTTTCGGCCTGCAATGTCTTGCACTGGCATATCCTTCGGAGGGTCAGGACCAGTTCCTCCACCTGGAACGGTTTCAGCAGGTAGTCGACCGCCCCCTTCTTCATCGCCTCGACGGCGGTTTCCACGGTGGCGTTGGCCGTCATGACGATGACCGTGACGTCCCGGCTGACGATCTTCGCGTGTTCCAGGATTTCCAGCCCCGTGCCGTCGGGCAGATAGATGTCGGTCAGGATCAGGTCGGGGACCTCTCCGTTTTTCAGCCGGGCCTTCCCCTCCGCCACGGTGTGGTCGACGGTCACATCGTAACCTTCCTTCGTCAGAACGCGGGACAAGACCATCGCCAGGT
>JAJZRM010000108.1 GCA_021802685.1 Deltaproteobacteria bacterium
GCATACTTCCAGGACGAGCTCCGGATCACCTCGAACCTGATCCTGAACGCCGGATTCCGGTACGACTACTACAGCACCGTCGGCGGGTCGACGAACCCCCGGATCGGCCTGATCTTCCGTCCGACGGAGAAGACGTCGGCCAAGCTGTTGTACGGAAGGGCGTTCCGCGCGCCGAACCTCTACGAACTGAACTACGACAACGGGATCTCCTGGAAATCGAACCCCGATCTTCGGTCGGAAACCATCCGCACGCACGAAGCCATCCTCGAGCGGTACGTCGATGGACCCGGAGTCGCCTGGAAAGGAACGGCGGCCGCGTTCCACTATTCCATCGACGATCTCATCACCGCGCAGGCGGACCCGGCCGGCGGCCCGCCGTCCTTCCGCAACAACGAATCGATCCGGACGAACGGGGTAACCTTGGAATTGAACGGGAAGACGCCGGGCGGCTTCGAAGGTCGAGCCGGTTGCACCTGGCAGCGGTCGAAGGCGCATGGAGCGGCAACCGCCCTCAGCAACTCTCCGAGGAACATCGCGAAGGTCAACCTCGTCCTGCCCCTTCGTCACGGGAAGATCTCCCTGTCCCCCGAGGTCCAGTTCGTCAGCCGCAGGAGGACCGTTCCGGGAAAGGTGAACGAATCGGTCGCGGGGTATTCCGTGGTAAACGCCACTCTCCTCGCGCGACCGCTGCCGCGGCTGGAGCTGTCCGCGAGCGCCTACAACCTGCTGGACAAACGTTACGCCGATCCCGCGGGTCCCGAGCACCTCCAGGATTCCATTCCGCAGGACGGCAGGAATTACCGCATGAAAGCCACCTTCAGGTTCTGATGGAGAATACCGGGATGGCAAAGCGGAAAGGACGGGCCACCGGGCTGCCTTCGATCTTCCTTGTTCTTTTCTTGTCGGCCTGCATCTGCGCCCCCGCTCTCGGGAATCCCAACAGGAAGAGGGAGTACGAGATCAAGGCGGCCTTCCTGTACAACTTCACGAAATTCGTGGCCTGGAACGATGCGTCGTTTCCGGACGATCGCGCGCCTTTCGTGATCGCCGTGCTGGGGGACGACCCCTTCGGGGACGCCCTCTCCGCTCTGGAGAGGGAAACCGCGCACGGAAGACCGATCGTCGTTCGGAGGGCGGCCTCCCTCGACGCCCTGGGTCCGTGCCATCTGCTGTTCGTCTCCTCCTCCGCGGAGTCCCGCCTTGCGGCGGTCCTGCGCGCCGCGCACGCAAGGAACATCCTGACCGTGGGGGACATGGAGGGGTTCGCCTCCCGCGGAGGAATCATCGAACTCGTCCTGGCCGGGGACCGCGTCGGCTTCGAGATCAACATGAACTCCGCAAGGCTGGCGGGCCTGGCGATCAGTTCGAAGCTGCTGGCCCTCGCGAAAATCGTTCATCGGGAAAGCGAAAAGTAGAGGGACAATGATGCGGTTTCTACGGAGAGCGCCCATACAGCGCAAGCTGACGGCGGCGTTCATGGTCTCCATCTTCGCCACCCTGCTGGCGGTCTTCCTGGCCGTACTCGTCGTGGGGACGGTCACCTTCCAGAAGGCGGTCAGGAAAGACCTGTCCTCGATCGCGGCGATCATCGGCAACGCCTCCACCGCCGCCGTGATGTTCGAAGACGCCGGGGCGGCCCAGGAATCCCTGGCCTCCCTGCGGGCAAGGGAGGACATACTTTGCGCCTTCATCATCGATTCCAACCTTCGGATCCTGGCCCGGTACCTCGCTCCGAAAAACGAGGGAACCCCTTCCACCGTCATGCGCCTCGAGGAACCTTCCGATCCGACGTGGGCGGATCCCGATCTGCTGGCGGCCACCCGGTTGGAATCGGATGCCTTCCTGGACATGGATCAGACCCTCGAAGCCGTCGAGGATATCGCGCTGGAAGGGCGGACCATCGGCACGGTCGTGGTCCAGTCTTCCACGAAAAAATACCGGGAGTGGATGTTCCGGTCCTCCCTCGCCATGATCGGCATCCTGTTGCTGGCATGCGTCCTGGCGTACCTCCTGTCCCGGTTCCTGGCCCGGCTGCTGTCCCGCCCGATCGAGACCCTTGCGGGGACGATGAACACCGTCCTGGAGCGTAAAGACTATTCCATCCGCGGAATCAAACACGCGAACGACGAGATGGGTTACCTGTTCGACGGCTTCAACAGGATACTCGACCAGGTACAGGAACGGGACCGGGAGGTGAATGCCGCCAAGGAAGCGGCCGAAAAGGCCAACCGGACGAAGTCCCAGTTCCTGGCGAACATGAGCCACGAAATCCGGACTCCGATGAACGGCATCCTCGGAATGACCGACCTGCTTCTCGAAACCCCGCTGACGGACACGCAGCGGCGGTACTCGGAAATCATCCGGCGCTCCGGCGAATCCCTCCTGGGCATCATCAACGACATCCTCGATCTTTCCCGGATCGAGTCGGGAAAGCTGGAGTTGGACAGCATCTCCTTCGACCCGCGCCGGACGGTCGAGGAGCTGGCGGAGTTGTTCTCGGAACGGGCCCGCTCGAAAGGGCTCGGCTTCGTCTGCCGCGCCGCGCCGGATGTCCCGCACCCGCTCCTGGGGGACCCGGGACGTCTCCGCCAGATCCTGGTGAACCTCGTGAGCAACGCCATCAAATTCACGGAACGCGGCGAGGTGGTCCTGCGGATGTCGCTCGACCGGCGGGAGGAAGGCGCCGCCTGGCTCCGCTTCTCGGTCCATGACACGGGCATCGGAATCGCCCCAGACGCGCAGAAAAAGATTTTCCGTTTCTTCGTCCAGGCCGACGGCTCCACGACACGGAAATACGGCGGAACGGGACTGGGGCTGGCGATCTCCCAACAGCTCGCGGTCATGATGGGCGGGGAGATCGAGCTGGAGAGCGATCCGGGGAAAGGATCCGAGTTCCGATTCCGCGCCCGGTTCCTCCTGGATCCGGAGGCGGAGTCCGGGGAGCCGGTCCCTTCGGCGGCGAAAAACGGTGCGATGGAGCCGGCAAGGATCCCCGAAGCGTCCGTTCTCCTCGTGGAGGACAACCCGGTGAACCTGGAGGTCACCCGGAACATGCTGGAACTGCTCGGGTGCCGTCCGGACCTGGCGGTGAACGGACAGGAGGCCGTCGGAGCGGTCTCCCGGAAATCGTACGACCTCGTCCTGATGGATTGCCATATGCCCGTGATGGACGGCTACGCCGCGACCCGGGCCATCCGGAACCGGGAGACTTCCCGAACGACCATCGTCGCCCTGACGGCGAACGCACTGGTCGGCGACAAGGACCGGTGCCTGTCCGCGGGGATGGACGATTACCTCAGCAAGCCGTTCAAACTGCAGCAGCTCCGGGAAGTCCTGGTGCGCTGGCTTCCCGCATAGGGTCTATTAGAACCCCGCCTGCTTCATTTTCCTCCAGAGCGTGACCCGGCTCACGCCGAGCCGCGCCGCCGCCTCCGTCCGGTTGCCGCCGCAGCAGGCGAGCGCTTCCCTCAAACGGTCCGCGTCCGGTCCCGCCGTCCGGTCGCCGAACATCCTGGCGCACCGGGCGGCCGCCGCCCCCCGGCGGCGGATTTCCACCGGAAGGGCGGACTCCTCGATGACCTCTCCGCGGGAGCAGATCTTCGCGCGTTCCACGGCGTTCTCCAGCTCCCGCACGTTGCCCGGCCACGGATATTCGAGGAGCGCCTGCATGGCCAACGGGGAAAATGCCCGGTTGTCGCCGCCGCGTTGTTCCCCGGAACGCTGCAGGAAGTGCTTCACGAGGATCGGGATGTCCTCTTTCCGCTCCCGAAGCGGCGGCAGGACGACGGAGACGACGTTCAGGCGATAATACAGGTCGTCCCGGAACGCCCCTCCGGCGAGCAGCTCCTTCAGCCGCCGGTTGGTGGCGGAGATGATCCGGACGTCGGCCTTCCTCGCCCGCGTTTCGCCCACCCGGTTGTACTCCTTCTCCTGGATGACCCGGAGCAGCTTGGCCTGCAGGTGCATGCCGATCTCCGAAACCTCGTCGAGGAACAGCGTCCCGCCCTCCGCCATCTCGAACCGGCCCATCCGGTCCTTGACCGCCCCCGTGAACGCCCCCCGGACGTGGCCGAACAGCTCGCTCTCCATCAGGTTCTCGTTCAGGGAGGCGCAGTTCACCCCGAGGAACGGCTTCTCTCCGCGGGCGCTCAGGCGGTGGATCGCCCGGGCCACGAGCTCCTTGCCGGTCCCGCTCTCCCCCTCGATCAGGACGTTGGCGTCCGAATCGGCGACCGTCTCGATCAGGTCGAACACCTCGTGGATCCGCGGGTTCTTGCTCACCATCCCCTGGAAATCCCGCACCTGCCCGCTGGGAGAGGGAACGAGATGCAGCTCCCGGAGATCCCGGAAGGAGCAGATCCCTCCGATGGGCACGCCCTCCTCGTCCCTTAAGACCGCCGTGCTCGAGGCGATGGGCACCACGGAACCGTCCCTCGTCCGGAGGTTCACCTCGACGCCCCGGAGGGTTTCCCCCGTCCGCATCGACCGCTTCAGCGGGCACCCGGCCTCGCAGAAGTCGGAACGGAAGACCTCCGCGCATTTCTTCCCCAGCACTTCATCCTCCCGGTACCCCGTGATCCGTTCGAGGGACGGGTTGATGGACAGGAGATTCATCTCCTGGTCCACCGTGTACACGCCGGAGGGGATGTTGTCGAGGATGGTCCGGATCTTGACCCGCTCCCTCCGGTACATGGAGTTCGTCCTTTTCAGGTTGTCCTTCAGCTCCTTCAGCTTGGTGATGTCGCGGATCACTTCGATGACCCCGGTCACTTCGCCGGAGGCGTCCTTCAAGGGAGTGAAGTTGACGCACGCGCTCATTCCCTCGCCTCCTTTCCCCCGGACTTCCACGTCGAACCGGTCCACCGGGCGGCCCGTCTCCAGCACCTCCGCAAAGGGGCAACCGGAGTCGCAGATCGACTCCTGGACGATTTCCCTGCACGGTTTTCCGAGGACCTCCTCGAGCCGATACCCCGAACGCTCGAGGAAAGACCGGTTGGCGTACCGGATTCTTCCTTCGGGGGAGATGGCCACCATCCCGTCGGTCAGGGACTCGATGAGCAGCGAATCGAACGATCCCGTGGTTTTCATGGGCAGCATATTACCGTAACGCCGGGCGCGTTTCAACGAATTAACACTTGTTACAACATGAAACATTCGAAACCTTGCATGTAAATAGCGGAAATACAACGCGTATCAGCGTTTCACCGGGAAGGGGAAACCGTAACACGAAAAACATGAAACAACTGTAACATCCCGGTGCCCCGCCGCCCCCGCGTTCTTGTGAAGAAACACCAGGTTTATCGATGGGATAGCCGGATGCCGCGGGATGGCACGCCGCTCGCACAATGGGGGCAGGGACGTATCAGCCCATCCATGTCCCGAAAGGAGAATGTGCATGAGCGGAAAGAAAGCGGTGCTACTCGTTGCAATCCTGCTGGCGGTCCTGGCCCTTCCCCAGGGCGTTCCCGCGGCCGACGAGGACCTCCAGAAGAAGGTGGACGCCTTGTCGAAGGAAGTGCAGACCCTGCAGCGGCAGGTGGGCCAGACGGCGGGGGGAAAGAAGTCGATTTCCAGCTGGCTTACGATCGGGGGAGACTACCGGTTCCGGGTGGACTCCCTGTCGGGAAAGGTTCCAAACTACTACGGATTCGCTGACATCGTCGCGTGGCAGATGGGGGGCATGGTCGGCGCCCCGCCGCTGACCCAGGGCGAAACCGTGAAGAACGACCTCCTGTACACCAACCGGTTCGGCCTGAACCTCAAGGCGCAGGCCACCCGGGGCGTCACGCTCACGACGCGGCTTCTCATGTACAAGACGTTCGGGAACGGAGACTCGACGGCGACCTCCGGGAACTTCTTCGCCGACCGGATCGGCGTCTTCGACGGCACGCAAGGGCACGTTCCCGGCGACGGGAAGCTCACGGTGGACCAGGTGTACGCCACGTGGTCGAACATCCTCGACCAGCCGGTCTGGTTCTCCGTGGGGCGGCGCCCCTCCACGGGCGGCATCCCCGCGCACCTCCGCCAGAACGACGAGAAGCCCGGCAACGGCGGCATCCCCGCCCTGCTGGTGGATTACGCCTTCGACGGAATGACCCTCGGGTACGCGCCGGACATCGAGGCGCTTCCGGGCGCCTTCGCGAAACTGTGCTACGGCCGGGGTTTCGAGAACGGCTTCACGAGCCCGACCTCTTCGAACAACAACCTGAAGGACACGGACCTGATCGGCGTATCCGTCGTCCCGTACGACACGGACCGACTGTACCTGGACCTTCAGTACAACCGCGGGATGCACATCTTCGATTTCCCCGTCTTCGCCTCCTCGTCCCTCGGGCCCCTGTCCCCCCGCACCGATCTCGGGAACATCGACTGGTTCGGAGTGACGGCGCTCAGCACCCTGAAAAAGACCGGACCGGGGAACCTCAACGTATTCGGGAGCGCGGCGCTTTCCAAGACGCACCCGAACCAGAATACCGTGGTGTTCGGCGGCATCGACACCGGCGCCGGCCTGATGCATTCCGGGAACAAGGAGTCGACGACGGGCAACGCGATCTACGTGGGCGCCCGGTACGACATCACCTCCACCCGGACCAAGATCGGCGCGGAGTTCAACCACGGATCGAAGAACTGGATCACCTTCGTGCCGGCGGGGGACGACATCTGGACGAGCAAGCTCGGCACCCGCGGGAACGTGTACGAGTTGTACGTCATCCAGGAGATAAACGTGGCCCCGGTGGCCTCCTACATCGCCAAGACGTTCTTCCGCGTCGGGTTCCAGTATTACGACTTCCAGTACACGGGGAGCAACAACTGGGTCGGCGCCCCCGTGAAGATCGCGGACCTTTCCGCGAGCCCCCTGAACGCCCAGATGCTCACTCCCCTGGAAAGCGCCCGGGACATCTATGGAACGTTCGAAGTGAAGTTCTGACAATCATACGAGGAGAGCAACATGAAACGTTTCGCGATCCTGTTCCTGATGGCTGCCGCCGCCTCCGCGGCGGCGTTCTGCGTTCCCGGCGTCGCGTCGGCGGACGAGGTCAAGATGGTCGCCGTCATCACGACGATCGACATCGCGGGGTCCGACGCCACGACCGCGACGGTGACGCTCAAGGACACCAAGACCGATGCCGTGGTGACCGTGATCGTCAACGACGATATGACGCTCGACAAGTTCAAGGACCACCGGATCGTTCCGGGCGACGAGATCCGCCTGAAATACGAGGTCCGGGACGGAAAAAACATCAGTAAATATTTCCGGAAGACGGCCGGCTGCTGATCTTATCGAGTCGCCTGGGGATTCCCCGGGCGACTTTCACGAACAGGAGAAGTAATTGAAGCGATACCTGATCCTGCTGTCGCTGTTGTTGATCGCCGGGTCCGCCGCGCAGGCGAAGGAACATCCCGGCAAGGCGTACATCGAGAAGAACGGATACGAAGGCCCTTCGACGTGCGAGGCGAAGGGGTGCCATCCGGGCACGGCGAAAGGGTTCCTCGACACGGTTCACTGGAAACACGCGTCCCCGGCGCCCAACGTCGAGGGATTGGAGCCGGGGGTGGAGTACGGGATGAAGAACCGCATCTACACGATGTGCAACGGCAACGACATCGTGAACAACCTGAAGGAGATCCCGCCGAACCCGAAGACCGGGAAGACGAAGTTCACCGGGTGCAACACCTGCCACCCGGGGAACCACATCAGCGACGTCGGGAGCACGGGGAAGGAGGCGGAAAACGCGATCGACTGCCTCGTCTGCCACGCGTCGAAATACGATTTCCGCAAGCGGAAGGCGTACAAGGACGAGGCCGGCCGGGTCGTGATGGGGCAGGACCGCGGCAAGGAAGCCGCCCTGTCGGTCGGCCGTCCGGGAGTGAAGAACTGCATGGTATGCCACGAGGCGGCGGGCGGCGGGGTTCTCGTGAAGCGGGGGTTCGCTTTCACGAAGGATACCGACGTCCACGCAAAGAAGGGAATGGTCTGCGTGGACTGCCACGCGGCGAAGGGACACAGGATCCCGACCGGCTTCGACCCGAACAACTGGGCGAACGACGGCGTGCGCATCTCCTGCGCGGACTGCCACGACGGGAAGGTGCACAAGGACGACGACCTGAACCGCCACACGGCGCGGATCGCCTGCCAGACGTGCCACATCCCGCGCACCGGCGGCGCCTTCGCGAAGGATTTCACCCGGTGGACCCAGGGGACCGACCATTTCTTCGAGCCGACGACCCTGAAACGGGAGGTGAACGAAACGATCCCCGTATACGCCTGGTACAACAAGACCGTGCGGAACGAGCCGCATTTCATCGGACCGAAGGGAAACCGGCGGGAGAAGGAAAGCAGGATTTACCCTTTCAAGATCTTCGAGGGGAAAGCGTTCTTCGACCGGAAGACCGG
>JAJZRM010000109.1 GCA_021802685.1 Deltaproteobacteria bacterium
GGAGCGGGAACTGGGATTCGAAGTCACCAAGCTGCAGAGCGGACCGTTGGGCGGCGACCAGCAGGTCGGGGCGAAGATCGCCGGCGGCGAGATCGATTTCCTGATCTTTTTCTGGGACCCGCTCGAGCCGCAGCCGCACGACCCGGACGTCAAGGCGCTCCTGCGCATGGCGGTGGTCTGGAACATCCCCATCGCCTGCAATCGCGCCTCCGCCGATTTCATGATCTCCTCCCCGCTGATGGACGGGGAATACGACCGTCTCGTGCCCGATTACGAGTCGTACCGGGACCGGAAAATCGTCGGGGACGAATGACCGCCCCGCCGGGGACGATTTGAGAAGGAGGCACCCATGGAAAACAGAATCCACTGGATTCGATCCGTCCTGCGGACCACCCCCCAACGGTGGATCTCCCTGGCCGAAACCTTGCCGCCCGCCCTGCTCCTGCGCGCGCCCGCGCCCGGGGAATGGGCCGCCGCCGATTGCCTTCGGCACCTCGTCGACACGGAGCGGTTCGTTTTCCCCCCCCGGATCATGCACCTGCTGCGCGGGGAGGATTTCCCGGGGTTCGATCCCGACAAGGAGGGAACGAATCCGGGGGGGAGCGCGCCTCCGGCCGAGCTGGCGGGCGAGTTCTCCCGCCTTCGGAAGGAGAGCCTGATCCTCCTCGACAGCGTCGAACCCGCGGACATGAAGCGGCAGGCCCGCCACCAGGATCTGGGCATCGTGACCATGGAGGAACTGATCCACGAGTGGGCGGGCCACGACCTGATGCACACGGTGCAGGCCGAGCGGGCCGTCCTGCAGCCCTTCATCGAGGGTTGCGGCCCGTGGAAGCCGTATTTCTCGGATCACGCCGTGGAGAAACGACCGGAGGGCTGATCTACGCGTTGGCCTGTTCCGCCGGTTTTTCCGCATTGCCTCCCGGATGGATGCGCTCCGCCAGACCGGCGAGAAACTCGTCCAGCCGTCCTTCATCCGAAAACCGGAAGTCGGGATGGATGCGCGTCCATCCCATATCGGTTTCCTTACTCCGAAAGGCGCAGACCATCGCCTGGACCGCCTCGCGGTCGAATTCGGTGTCGATCCCCTCGTACAAGGTGTGGAGGGCCTTTTCCACCGGCATGGCGTCCCGGTAAGGACGCTTCGAGGTCAACGCGTCGAAGACGTCCGCCACCGCGATGATCCTGGCGAAAAGGGAGATCCGGTCCCCCTTGAGGCCGTACGGGTAGCCCCGTCCGTCCATCCGTTCATGGTGTTGAACGGCGGCATCGACGATTCCGGCCGGCAGGCGGATGGGCTGCAATATCTTGTTCGTCAGGGCGGGGTGTTTCTTGATTTCCTCGAATTCGGCCGCCGTCAGCTTTCCCGGTTTTCCCAGGATGGATTCGGGCACGCCGATTTTTCCCAGGTCGTGCATGTACGCCGCGATTTCCAGGTCGTTCAGCTGTTTCTCCGAAACGCCCATCTGCCGGCCGATGGCGTTGGAATATTTCGCCACCCGGTAGGAATGTCCGTGGGTGTATTCGTCCTTGGCGTCGATGGCGGCCGCCAGCGCCTTCACCGTGTTGATATATAGTTCCTGCAGGCTGCCGAACAGGCGGATGGTCTCCACGGTGGGGGAGATGATATGTTCGATGATGCCGGCGAATTTCTTCTCGTAGGAGGTGAAGAAGCGCCTGGCCGGTTTCCTGAAAAAGGCGAAATGGCCGATCGGCCCGTCTTTTTCCTTGATCGGGAAGCGGAGAACGGAAGTCCCGTCCGACAGGCTGTAGATGATGGTGGAATCCTCCACCGGGATCCGGTCGAGCCCCTCCCGCGTCAACCGGGCCAGTTCCTCTTCATCGATCCGGTACAGGATTTCCATCTTTTGATCCCATCGGCCTTTCGTGCGGACGATGCCGTGGTCGGCTTCGACGGCGGGCGCGGTCACTTCCAGGATGATCCGGCAGAATTCCTCCAGTTCATTGACGCCGATGGTTTTCTGGGCCAGTTTGAAAAGGAAGCTCAACTGTTCGGAGAGTTGCAGCATTTCATCGCTTGTCTGCTGCAGCTCCGTCTCCCGTAGCAGCAGCTGGTTGATGCCCTTTATGCCGAACAGGACGTGTGGTTCGGCACGGACCAGCGTGCCTTCATCGGCGGCCGCGCACTTGATGCCGCCGATGCCCGGATCGGAACCGATCGGATAATATCGCACATAAGGCATGGCGCCGGTTTCCGCAGGGGCGGAAGGTACGGCCGTATTGTCGTTGTCCGCCACCCAGGCGCGCACGCCGTGCGCTTCCCGCAGGTAGGCGATCACCTCCTCCACGAAGGAGGCATCGAACAGGGACCGATCGATGCTTTTCATGCGGGGCCCGCGTTTCCGCCGTAAAGGATGGAAAAAATAGTTGTTTTCAGTTCCTCCTTGGAGATCGGCTTGTTCAGGAAGCCGGATCCGCCGGCTTCCTTCGCCATCTTGATGTCCGCCTCGCTGCCGAGCGAAGTGAAGATCAGGACGGGAATATGGGAGGTGGAAAGGTCGGACTTGATGTACGCGGTGGCCTCGATGCCGTTCATCACCGGCATCTCGATGTCCATGATCACCAGGTCCGGCTGGTTCTTTTTGGCCATGTCGTATCCGACCGCGCCGTTTTCGGCCATGAGCACATCGAAGCAATATTCCTTGAGAATCTTTCCGACGATCCGTCGAATCATGGGGGAGTCGTCTACGACCAGGACTTTTTTCTGCATTCGTTTCGTCCCCTGCGCGCGCAAGATGCCTAGAGGCGCAACATAGGGGTATTTTCGGAAATTTTTTCGAAAAACATTAGCGCGCGGCAAGGTATCACCCCAACCGGGGCGGCGATGATAATATGGACCGGTCGCATCCGATATGCCATCAACGATAACGATTGCCGGCTTTAAGGAAAGGGGAATCGTCCGTGAAGAACAAGGATCTCGCATCCCGCGCCATCAACACCATCCGGTTCCTGGCGGCGGACGCCGTCCAGAAGGCGAAGTCGGGGCACCCCGGCACGCCGATGGCCCTGGCGCCGCTGGCGTACCTCCTGTGGACCAGGTACCTGCGGTACAATCCGGCCAACCCGGACTGGGCGGGGCGCGACCGGTTCATTCTCTCCTGCGGGCACGCTTCCATGCTGCTCTACTCCATGCTCCATCTCACGGGGTACGACCTGTCCCTCGACGATCTGAAGGCGTTCCGGCAATGGGGCAGCCGGACGCCGGGCCACCCCGAGGCGGACCACACGCCGGGAGTGGAGGTGACGACGGGCCCCCTGGGGCAGGGGTTGGGCAACGCCGTGGGGATGGCGATGGCATCGCGGCTCCTCGCCCAGCGCTTCAACCGGCAGGGACACGAAATCGTTTCGCACCGGATCGTGGCCCTGTGTTCGGACGGCGACCTGATGGAGGGGGTCGCCGCGGAATGCGCGTCCCTGGCCGGATTCCACCGGCTCTCGAACCTGGTGGCCTTCTACGACGACAACCGGATCACGATCGAGGGGTCCACGGACCTCGCGTTCCACGACGACACGGCGGCGCGGTTCCGGGCGTACGGCTGGAACGTTCTTTCCGTCGCGGACGGCAACACGGACCTGGCGGGGTTGTCGGCGGCGATCGAAACGGCGTTCTCCCAACGGGAGCGCCCCACTTTGGTGATCGTGCGGACGAGCATCGGCTTCGGCAGCCCCAACAAGCAGGACACCGCGGAGGCCCACGGGTCGCCGCTGGGGGAGGCCGAAATCGCCCTGGCGAAGGAGAACCTGGGGTGGCCGGTTTCGCCCGGTTTTCTCGTGCCCCAGGACGTGCTCGACCATTTCCGCGAGGCGATACTCCGGGGGGAGCGCGCGGAGAAGGAGTGGCGCATGAAATTCGCTGCTTACACCGCCGCGTTCCCGAACCTCGCGTTGGAATGGGAGCGCGGGATATGGGGGGATCTCCCGGAGGGGTGGGCGGACGGGATCCCCGCATTTTCGCCCGAGGCCGGTGCGGTGGCCACCCGGAACGCATCCAATAAGGTGCTGAACGCGATCGCCGCGAAGGTTCCGGAACTGGCGGGCGGGTCGGCGGACCTGGCGCCCTCCACGGATACGATAATAAAGGACGGAGGGGAATTCCTTCCCGACGCCCCGCCGGGGGGGAGGAACTTCCACTTCGGGGTGCGGGAACATGGGATGGGGGCGATCCTCAACGGGATGGCCCGGCACGGCGGGGTGATCCCGTACGGGGCCACTTTCTTCATCTTCTCGGACTACATGCGCCCCTCGATCCGGCTGGCGGCGCTGACGGGATGCCGGGTGATCTACGTGCTGACCCACGACTCGGTCGGCGTCGGGGAGGACGGGCCGACGCACCAGCCCATCGAGCACTTGGCGTCGCTGCGGGCGATGCCCAACCTCTACGTGATCCGTCCGGCGGACGCGAACGAAACGGCGGTGGCGTGGCGGATGGCCATGGAGCGGACGCAGGGTCCCACGCTGATCGCCCTGACCCGGCAGAAGATCCCCATCCTTCCGCCGGAGCCGGTGTTCCGGGACGACGGCGCGCGCCGGGGGGCTTACGTCCTCTCGGAGGCGGAAGGCGGAAAACCCGCGGTGCTGCTGCTGGCGACCGGGTCTGAAGTGTCCGTCGCGCTCGCGGCCGGGAAGCTGCTGGCGGCGGAAGGGATCCCGTCCCGCGTGGTGAGCATGCCGTGCTGGGAGCGCTTCGAGGAGCAGGAAGCGGCTTACCGCGCCTCCGTGCTGCCGCCGGAGGTGGCCGCGCGCGTTTCCGTGGAGGCCGGCTCCACCTTCGGGTGGGAGCGGTACGTGGGATCCCGGGGGGCGTCGGTGGGGATCGACCGGTTCGGGGCGTCCGCGCCGGCGGACCGCGTTTTCCGCGAACTGGGGATCACCCCGGAGGCGGTGCGCGACCGGGCGAAGTCCGTCCTGGCCGCCGCGAAAGGAGGCGTGGGAGCATGAGAAGGAACCCGTTGGTCGCGTTGGGGGACGCGGGACAGAGCCCCTGGCTCGATTATATCCATAGAGGGATGATCGTCTCCGGCGAGCTGGGCCGCCGGATCGCGGAGGACGGCATCCGGGGAGTGACCTCCAACCCGACGATCTTCGAGAAGGCGGTATCCTCGGGGCCCGACTACGACGCCCAGTTGGCGGAGCTGGCCCGGGAGGGGGCGTCGGCGCCGGAGGCGTATCAACGGATCGTCACCGCCGACATCCGGTCCGCCGCGGACGTGCTGGGTCCCGTGTACGACGCCGCAAGGGGCGACGACGGCTACGTGTCGCTGGAAGTGGATCCCGACCTGGCGCACGACACGGAAGCGACCGTCGCGCGGGCGCGCGCGCTGTTCGACGCCGTGGGGCGGCCCAACGTGATGATCAAGATCCCGGGCACCCGCGAGGGGCTGCCCGCGGTGGAGGAGGCGATCGCCTCCGGCATCCCGGTGAACGTGACGCTGATCTTCTCCGTGAAGCGGTACGGCGAGGTCGCGGAGGCGTACCTCCGCGGCGTGGAGCGGCTGCTGTCCGCCGGCGGCGATCCGCGGAAGGTGGCCTCCGTCGCGTCGTTCTTCGTCTCCCGCGTCGACACGGCGGTGGACGCCCTGCTGCTCTCCTCGGTGGAGCGATGGCCCGGGTCGCCCAAGGCGGAGACCGCCCTTTCCCTGCTCGGGAAGCTGGCGGCGGCCAACGCGCAAGCCGCCTACGCCAGGTTCCTGGAGATCGTCGGCACGGCACGGTGGAAGGGGCTCGAAGCGCGCGGCGCGCGGCGCCAGCGCCCCCTGTGGGCCAGCACCGGCACGAAGAATCCGAAGTACTCCGATGTGAAGTACGTGGAGGAGCTCATCGGCAGGGACACGGTGAACACGATGCCGCCCCAGACGATGGACGCCTTCCGGGACCACGGGAAAGTGGCGGACACGCTGTCGGGGTCGCTTCCGGGGGCGGCGGCGGTCCTGGACGACTACTCCCTGATGGACACCGGCATCGAGGAGGTGTGCGAACGGCTCGAGGCGGAAGGAGTGGCCAGCTTCCTCGATTCCTACAGGAAACTCCTCGCCGCCATCGAGGGAAGGTTGAAGGTCGCCGGGGTTTCCTGAAACGCCGTCTATCGGGTAAGGAGGGATCGCCTTGGCCGTTCCAACGGAGCCGGCAACGCGCGCGGAGCTTCCGGCGGGAGCCGGCGCGGTCGTCCTCCCCGAGCCGTGCCTGCTGGTGATCTTCGGCGCCTCGGGCGACCTGACGCGGCGCAAGCTGGTTCCCTCCCTGTTCACGCTCCACCGGGAGAATCTCCTCGCCGGAGGGTTCGCCGTCCTGGGCGTATCCCGCACCCCGTACGACGATTCGACGTTCCGTTCGATGCTGGAAGAAGTCGCTCGGAGGGAGCTCGGCCCGGCGTTCGACCCGGCGTCGTGGACGGAGTTCGCCGATCGGCTCTTCTATCACCCCGGCGACATCCTCGACTCGGACGGTTTCCCGTCGCTGCGGGACCGCGTGCGGAGCCTTTGCGAAGAACGGCGGATCCCCGGGAACCTCCTCTTCTACCTGTCCCTGGCGCCGAAGCATTACGCGCCCGCCGTGCGCGGGATCGCCGCGTCCGGCCTGTCCGCTCCCGGTGAGGCGATGCCGGGATTCCGGCGCGTGGTGATCGAGAAGCCGTTCGGCAACGACCTTGCCGACGCGCGGGCCCTCTCCGGCGACGTTTCCGCGGTGTTTCCCGAAGAGCGTGTCTTCCGCATCGACCATTACCTGGGGAAGGAGACGGTGCAGAACCTGCTCGTCTTCCGGTTCGCCAACGGCATCTTCGAGCCGCTCTGGAACCGCAATTACATCGACCATGTCCAGATCACGATGGCCGAGGACATCGGGGTGGGGACCCGGGGGGAGTCCTACGACGGGGCCGGGGCGGCCAGGGACATGCTCCAGAACCACCTCCTGCAGCTGCTGGCGCTGGTGGGCATGGAGCCGCCGATCTCGCTTTCGGCGGACGACGTGCGCGACGAGAAGTTGAAGCTGCTCCGGTCGGTCGAGCCGGTCTCCCCGGAAGGCGCGGGGGAGGCGTGCGTGCGCGGCCAGTACACGGCCGGGAAGATCCGCGGGGAGGCGGTTCCCTCCTACAGGGAAGAGAAAAACGTTCCGCCCGGGTCGCTGACGGAAACGTACGTGGCCGCCCGGTTCACCATCGACAACTGGCGGTGGGCCGGGGTGCCGTTCTATCTGCGGTCCGGGAAGCGGCTCGGGAGCCGCGTCTCCGAGGTCGCCATCCAGTTCCGCCCGGCTCCGTACCGCCTGTTCGAGGAAACGGCGTGCGGCCCGATGGAGTCGAACCTCCTGGTTTTGAACCTCCAGCCCGACGAGGGGATCTACCTGCGGTTCGGGGCGAAGTCTCCCGGCCCGGCGATCTGCGTCCGGCCGGTGCAGCTCCGGTTCTCTTACGAGCAGGCGTTCGGGTCCAAGAGCCCTCCCGCGTACGGGCGGCTGCTCCTCGACGCGATGTTGGGGGACGCCACCCTCTTTCCCCGGGAGGACATCGTGGAGGTGTCGTGGACGCTCCTCGATCCGTTCCTCGCCCGGTGGCGGGAGAACCCTGGACGCGACCTGTACTTCTACCCGGCCGGCAGCTTCGGGCCCCGGGAGGCGGACACCCTGCTGTCGAAGGAAGGACGCGCATGGCGCGCTCCATGAAAGCCGGCGGCCGGGAGGCCGAAGGCGCGGGTGCGCGCGTCTACGTCGTGCCGACGCCCCTGGAACTCGCCCGGGCGGCGGCGGGGCGGCTGTGGGGGATCGCCAGGGAACGGGCCGGAGCCGGACCGGTGCACTTCGCCCTGTCGGGCGGTGAAACCCCCCGCCGGGCGTACGAAACGCTCTCGGCGGAGCCGTATCGGACCCGTTTCCCATGGGAAGCCGTCCACTTCTGGCAGGTGGACGAACGGTTCGTCCCGCCGTCCGATCCGCGCAGCAACCGGAGGATGATCGGGGAGGTCCTCCTCTCCCGCGCGCCGGTTCCTCCGGAGCGCTTCCACGGTTTCGACACCGCGCTTCCCGATACGGCCGCGGCGGCGGCGGCGTACGAGGCGGAGCTGCGGAAGATGTTCCCCGGCGCCTCCGGCTCTGCCCCGCGGTTCGACGCGATCGTCCTGGGAATCGGCTTGGACGGGCACACGGCGTCGCTGTTTCCCGGCAGCCCGTCGTTGTCTCCGGAACAGAAGGCGCTGGCCGTTCCCGCGGAGGGAGGCGATCCCCCCGTTCCCCGCGTGTCGATGTCGCTTCCGCTGATCAACGCGGCGGCGCGCGTCATCTTCCTCGCGCAGGGAGAAGCGAAGGCGGAGGCGCTGCGCGAGGCGGTGGCCGCCTCGAGGGACGCGTCCCCGCGGTCCGCCGCTAGATCG
>JAJZRM010000110.1 GCA_021802685.1 Deltaproteobacteria bacterium
TTCCGCGGCGCTCCCGAGCAGCCTTCCCCGGACGTCGCCCTCCGTCTCCGCGCCCTTGCGCACCGGCCTCGCCATCCTCCCCCCCTTCGTTTCGCCTGCCCGGGGACCGTAATATACCTACCGGTAAGTATAAGGGAAGCGCGGACGGCGTCAAGAAAATATTCGGCGCCGTCCTGTCCGGATGGAGGGGTTTACGCTCCGGCGGCCTTCTTCGCCAGGCGCGCGTTGAACTTGCCGAAGTCGACGGCGAACCGCTCGTGGGTCCCCTTCCCGATGACCTCGACGTCGTCCGACGCCGTGATCTCCCAAGCGGTCCGCCGGCCGTCCACCGCCGTGCAGCGGACGCGCACCGTCACCGTCATGCCCGGGGGGGTCGCGGCGGAATGGGTCACGTTGATCATCGTTCCCACGCTCCCCTCCCCCGGTTCCATGTGCGGCGCCATCGCCTCCATACACGCCCACTCCATCAGCCCGACCATGAAGCCGGTCACGAAGACCTTCGGCATCTCCTGGAACGGTTTCGCCTCCGGGTACAGGTACGGCACCGTCTTGTTTTCGGGAACCCGATACGTATGAACGTGTTCCAGGCCGTTCTTCAACGTGTCCTTCATGAGAACCCCCTTAATCCGTCCTGTTTGCTATTTTTTCCCCGCGTGGTAGAATCTCCCCGATCCCGAGACGAATGAATCCTCGATGTTGACGGGGGTCTCTACAGTATCATGACCGTTGTCGCGTCCCAACCGTTTCAGTACACGGCCCCATACAAGCATTTATCGACACGGTACGATGCGTCCCACGGCGCTCTATGGTGCATCCTCGATCCGAAACACCGGCCGTGCTTCTCCTTCGAGGTGCTGGAGGAGTTACGCCGTTTCCAGCGCGAGGTGGAACTTCTCGCCGAAAAAAGCGACGGGGAGCGGGAGAAGGTACGGTACGTCATCTTGTCGTCGAGGACGCCCGGGGTGTTCAATTTCGGCGGGGATCTTTCCCTGTTCGCGCGTTGCGTGAAAGAAACCGACGCCGATACCCTCCGGAAGTACGCCCGCGCGTGCATCGACGTCCTCTATCCGCACGCCGTCGGGTTCCATCTGCCGGTCACCACGATCTCCCTGGTCCAGGGTGACGCGCTGGGAGGCGGCTTCGAGGCGGCGCTTGCCAGCGACGTGGTCATCGCGGAGCGAAGCACCCAGATGGGGTTTCCCGAGGTGCTGTTCAACCTGTTTCCCGGGATGGGAGCGTACAACCTCCTCCATCGGCGAATCGGGATGTCGCGGACCGAGCGGATGATCCTGAGCGGGAAGGTCTACCGGGCGGAAGAGCTCCACGCCGAGGGATTGGTGGATATCCTGGCGGACGACGGTTGCGGGGAAAGCACCCTCTATGAATACATCGTCCGGCAGAACGGCAGGAACCGGTCCACCGAGGCGATCCACAGGGTGCGCCGCAGGCTGTGCCCCGTCCGCTACGAGCAGCTGCTCGAGGTGGCCGAGATCTGGGTGGATACCGCCCTGCGGATCGGCCCCCGGGAGATGCGGCTGATGGAAAAACTGACCCGCGCGCAGGAAAGGCTCCCCTCCGGTCGTTCCCAGCCGATCGCGCGGGCGCCGTCAGGAAACGGCGGAGTCCCGCCCCTGTAGATACCGGTCCAGGAAAACACGGATCCGCGAGAACTCTTCCCTGACCCTGTCGAGGTACTCCCTCCCGTTACGCTCCAGTTCCGGCGCCCCGATGCAGGAAAAACGATGGCACGCCTGCATAAGCGCAACCGCCCCGATCTGACCCGCGTTTCCCTTCAACGCGTGGGCGGCATGCCGGACGGTTTCCACGTTTCCCTCGGATACCCCCTGGTCCAGTTCCCGGATCTTTTCCTTGCCCCCCTTCAGGAAGGTCCACACCAACCGCACCACGAAGTCGCGCCCCGAGAGCTCCTGCAGTTCATCGAGCATCCGCGAGTTGAAGCCGTCCGTTCCGTCGTCCGCACCGGCGGCGGCGCGCAGCTCCCGGTCCGTCGCCGGGTTCCTTTCCTCGTCCCCCTGCTCCACGGATAGACTCCCCGGCAGTAGTTCATCGAACAGGTCGAAGAGCTTCCTGGTATCGATGGGTTTCGTCAGGCACGCCTCCATCCCGGCCTGTTCGCACTCCGCCCGCGCCTCCTGGGTGGCATCCGCCGTCAGCGCGACGATCGGCATCCTGGGAGAGGTCCGGTTCATGAATCGATACAGCTTCGCGGCCTCGACTCCTCCCATGACCGGCATGTGGAGGTCCATCAGGGTGATGTCGAAAGTCCGGGACTTCAGCGCCTCCAGCGCCTGCTCTCCGTCGCCCACAAGGGTGACCTCGTGCCCTGCCCGCTCCAGGATCTTGCCGATGACCATCTGGTTCGTCCGGTTATCCTCCGCCACCAGTACACGGAGCGTCCGGCCGGATTCGTGCTTTTGCCTGTATCGGTCGGCGATGTTCGCCACCGAGGGATCGGCCGGGGCGCCCGGACGCGAGAGGTGGATGGCGTTGAACAGCAGTGTCTTGTCCGGGGGAGTCGACAGGACGGCGGTGTAGCCGCCCTTTACGAAGGATTCGTGGTCGTCCCCAACGTTCGTCAAGAGGATCAGCTGTGCGTGATGGATCGCGGGATCCGATCCGACGGCGTGGGCGAAGGCGAGGACGTCCATGTCGAGTCCCGGTTCCGCGACCACGGCGAAGTCGAAGGGGAGGCCGGCGTCCGCGGCCGTGACCATCTGTGCGAAGGCCTGGGTGGACCGGTCCGCCTTTGCCGCGCGGATATCCCACGTCGCAAGATGCCCGCGGACCGTCTCCGCGGTGAGCGAATCCTGCGCCACGATCAGGGCGCGACGGCCGGAAAGCGCGGCCGTGGCCGCAGCGACGCCCTGAAGGACGCGCTGTTTCTCGAATTCGACGGTGAACCAGAAGGTGCTCCCGTTTCCGGGGTCGCTGTTCAATCCGATCTGTCCCCCCATCATCTCGACGATCTCCTTGGAAATCGTCGTTCCCAGGCCCGTGCCTCCGAATCGCCGGGTGATCGATTCGTCCGCCTGGGCAAAGCGGTCGAAGATGCGCGCCTGCGCTTCGGGGGATATCCCGATGCCGGTGTCCACGACCTCGAATCGGATCGTGGCGCGCGCATGCGTCTCCGATTCGAGGATGATCCGACTCCCCACCTCCCCGCGTTCCGTGAATTTCACCGCGTTTCCGAGAAGATTCAGCAGGACCTGCCGCAGGAGGAGAGGGTCTCCCCGCAGGAGGAAGGGCGCCTTCGGATCCACGTGGAGGAAGAGATCCAGTTTCTTGGTCCGGACCTGGGGCTCTACGATGGCCATCGTGTTCCTGGCCAATTCGTGGAGGTCGAAATCCGAGGGCTGCACGGACACTTTTCCGGCCTCGATCTTGGAGAGGTCCAGGATATCCTGCATGAGGTACATAAGGGTCCGCGCGGATGCGTCGGCCGTCCGGGTCAGCTCTTCCTGCTCCGCCGTAAGAGGCGTTCCCTTCAAGAGGTCGATCAGCCCGATGATTCCGTTCAAGGGAGTCCGCATCTCGTGGCTCATGTTCGCCAGAAACCGGTTCTTCGCGCGGTTCGCGTCTTCGGCCTTCTTGGCGGCGATCGTCAACTTCTTGAGGAGGGACGAAACGTACAACGGCAGCATGACGATGCCGACCTGGAGGCCGATCCCCACGACGAGCTTGTCCTGCCAGTAGGGGTTCCCGTAGATCCCCAGTCCGAAGCCGACCGTCCCGATGATGGTGGATACGAAGAGGTATTTCCGACCGAACCGGAATCCGTTGCCGAAGATCACCCACAGCAGGACAATGTACAGCGGAGCCCCCGCTTCTCCCACAAGGGAAATCGCGTACGACGTGAGGCCCAGGTCCCCGACAGCCCCGAGGTAACGGCGGTACGGGGACACGCCGGGAAACCGTATGATGAAGAGAAACAGGCCGACGGAAAACAGGTGGTACAGGCCGCTCGTCCAAAGCAGGGTGACCTCTCCCGCGTCCATGGTCCCGTCCCTGCGAAGGTACCAGGACAGGTACGAAAAAATTACGGCGGTAAGGACGACCCGGATGAGCGCCTGCTCGTGCTCCGAATCCGGCCGCCGGGAGAGTTCCCCCCACGCCGTTCGGAATTTCCGATGGACGACCAACCGCCAGAACCGCACCGACAGACCTCCGTGCCCCGGCACCCTTTCGAGATATGGCCCTGAGAATCTCTATCGGTAGAAATTCAAGAAAACTTTACAGAATTTTTCGCGGAAGGAGACATACCATCAGTGAAGGGTTGACGCGGGACAACACCACGAACGGGTACTGTTATCTCATTACGGAGCCGCGGTCAGGCGTCGCGGCTCCAAGTCACCCGGACCAGGTCGGCGTCCTCCGACCATTTATAGGCGACGGTTCCCCTGAATGCTTTACGGATTTCCCTTCCGATACGCTGGGCCAGCTTCCCGTCCGTGGTCAGCAGCTCCACGCAGCCGTCCACGTCCCGGATTTCCATGATCCGTTCGAGAGGATTGATCCCGCGGGCGCGCTGTTCCTCGTTGCGGGCGATCTTCAGGATTTCCGCCCGGTGGAAATGCAGGAACGCCCCCCGAAGGGTCAGCACGCCGGAAGGGAAACCGTCCGCGATCTTGCAGCACGCCGGACAACGCCGGCGCGGAGCGCCGGAGCGCAGGAGGGCGGCGGATTCCGCGTCGTCCACATACCAGCGCTTTTTCCTGCAGATCACGTGACAAAGCGGGCATACGCCCACCGAGGGGGTGCCCTTCCGGGGGATATACGGATCGGCGGTGCGGTCGATGTTCTTTCGGCTGGCGGGTTGATAACGGGCTGTCGTCATCGTTTCGCCCTCCCTGAATGCGGTCGGCTACTCCACTTTGAGCCCCTCCGGGCCCCTGCGGACCGTTACGGGGATGCCGTCGGCGGCTTTGCGCGACAGATCCCCCGCGGCGCTCATCGCCCCGATGGGGCTGCGGATCCACCGGTCGATCGCCCGGGCCAGCTCGCGAACGCCGTAATCGGGGTTGTACCCCTCGGCCGCCAGGAACGAAGCGGCGTCCTCCTCCACCTCGAGCGTCACGCCGTGGTCCCGGAACAGGTTTTCGGACAGCTCGGCCAGGTGGACCGTCAGGACCTTCCGGACGTCCGCGGGGGTCAGCGCCCGGAACACGATCTGATCGTCCACGCGGTTCAGGAATTCCGGGCGGAACCTCCGGCGGACCTCGGCCAGGGATTCGTCCGCCGCGACGGCCGGGTCGCCCGCGTGGAACCCCATGCCTTTCCTTGGGCGGATGTTCCCGGTCAGGATGAAAATGGTGTGGCGGGCGTCCGCGGTGTGCCCCTGCGCGTCGGTGATCTTCCCGTCGTCGAACAGCTGGAGGAACAGGTCGAAAACGCGGGGCGCCGCCTTTTCCACTTCGTCGAGCAGGACCACGGAATACGGCGTGGTCCGCAGGCGGGAGACGAGCTGCCCCCCCTCCTCGTACCCCACGTACCCGGGAGCGGCGCCGATCAGCCGGGAAACGCTCGCCTCCTCCTGGTACTCCGACATGTCGAGCCGGATGAAGGCGCGCTCGTTGGCGAACAGGTACTGCGCGATCCTCCGGGCCACTTCGGTCTTGCCCACCCCGGAAGGGCCGAGGAACAGGAAGATCCCCATCGGCCGCCGGCGGTCCCCCAGCCCGGCGTGGGAAAGGACGAGGCGGCGGCACACGCGGGCGATCGCTTCCTCCTGGCCGACGATGTGCCGGGAAAGGTACTGCTCCAGTCCCCGGACCCGGGACTCCGTGATCCCCCCCAGACCGCCGCGCGCCACCTCCAGCGGCACTCCCAGCTTCTCGGACACGACGCGGGCGACGTACTCCGGCGTGACCACCGCCACGCCGATGGGGTCGTACCGGTCCGAATTCGCCGCGACGGACAGCATCGGCACACGGCATTCCGCGCAGGCGCGGTCCAGCAGGTCGATCGCCTTGTCGGGGAGGAAATGCGTCGGGTCGAACCGCACGGCGAGGTCGACCGTCGCGACCAGGGCCTCGTCGGTGATCGTCACTCCGAAATGCCGTTCGCGGTGGGCCCGGATCCCTTGGAGGATCTCGTGCGTTTCCTCCCGCCCCGGCTCGGCGACCTGCACCGCCTGGAAGCGGCGTTCCAGGGCCGGGTCCTTTTCGATGCTGCGCCGGTACTCCGTGATCGTCGTGGCGCCGATGCACCGCAGCTCCCCCCGGGCCAGCGCGGGCTTCATGATGTTCCCGGCGTCCATCGGAGCGCCTTCGGCGCGGCCCGCCCCGGCGACGGTGTGGAACTCGTCGATGAAGAGGATCACCTCCGGGTGGGACCGCACCTCGTCGATCAGGCGGGTCAGCCGCTCCTCGAACTCCCCGCGGTACTTCGTACCCGCCACCAGCTCCCCCATAGACAACTCGACCAGACGCCGCCCGGGGAGCACCTTCCGGTCCCTCCCCATCGCGATCCGTTCCGCCAGGGCCTCGACGACGGCGGTCTTCCCCACCCCGGCCTCGCCGATCAGCACCGGGTTGTTCTTCATGGGCATCATGAGGACCTTGATGAGCTGGCGCAGCGTGTTCCGCGTCCGGTCCGAGTCGACGAACGGCAGGAGGCGTCCCTCCCGCGCCGCGCGCGTGATGTCCCTGCAGTACCGGTCGAGCAACGGGGTGTCCGTGAGCGGCGACTCTTCCGCTCCCGGGGCCGCCCCGGGTTCCTCGCGGACGTGCACCTGGTCCTGCCGCACCACCTTGCCGGCGAGAAGGTCGCGCCGGAGCAGGTCCGGGGATATGCCCGCGCCCGAAAGCACCGCGGTGAGGATGTGCCCGGGCGCCTCCAGGACGGCGGCGAGGAGATGGCTCGCGGTAACCTCCGCCCCCTCAGAGGCGATTTCCGCCGCCCGGCGGAAGGCTCCCTTGCACTCGTCGCTCCGGTGGACCACCGGGTCCTTGTGGACTGCGGTTCCCGGGCGCAGGCGGGAGCGCACCCTCCGGCGGAACGCGGCGGCCGTGATTCCGTGGGAGACGAACGCCCTCTCGATCCCTTCCCCTTCCTCCCGGATGGCGTCCACCGGGAGCGATTCGATCCGGGTGAATTTCAGGTACTGCAGGATCTTCTGGAGGCTGCACAGGCCGATCAGCAGGTGCTCCCGCTCGATCATCGGGTGGCGGGCCCGGGCGGCCTCGGCGGCGCCGATCTCCCACGCCATCCGCGCGGCTTTGGTCAGTTGCGGCATCGTCAGACCCGGAATTCCGTCAAGGACCGGAACGCGGAGAGCCGCATGGAGATGTCCTCCAGGGAGAGTCCCTGCAACCGCTCCGTGCTGAACGCCTCCACCGTGAAGGAGGCGATGGCGCTTCCGTACATCGTGGCCAGCCGGTAATCCATCTCGGTAAGAGCCGCACGGCCCCTGGACGCGAGATACCCCATGAATCCGCCCGCGAAGCTGTCTCCCGCCCCCGTGGGGTCGTAGATCGTTTCCAGCGGGTACGCCGGGGCCGCGAAGACTTCCCCGTCGGCCATCTGCAGGACGCCGTACTCCCCCCGCTTGACCACCACGCGCCCCGGCCCCATGTTCATCAACTTCCGGGCCGCCTTGACGAGGTTGAATTCCGCCGTGAGCTCCCGGATCTCGGCCTCGTTGATGATCACGATGTCGACGTTCCGGATGACTTCCCGCAGCAGCTGGGGACTCTTCCCGATCCAGAAGTTCATCGTGTCCAGGGCGACGACACGGGGATTGCGCACCTGGGCCAGGATGTCGAGCTGGAGGCGGGGATCGATGTTCCCGAGGAACACGTACGGCGTCTCCCTCCAGGCGGCGGGCAGGGAGGGGGCGAAGTCCCGGAACACGTTCAGGTCCGTCCGGACCGTGTGGGCCGTGTTCAGGTCGTACTCGTAATACCCCTTCCAGTGGAAGGTTTCCCCGTCCGCGACCTTCAGTCCCTCGAGGTCGATCCCCCGGGAGGAAAGCATCTCGATGGTCTTTTTCGGGAAATCGCGCCCGACCACCGAGACGAGCCGCACCGGGGACAGGCAGCTCGCGGCCAGGGAAAAGTAGGTGGCGGACCCGCCGATCACACGCTCCACCTCTCCGAAAGGCGATTTGATGCTGTCGAACGCCATCGATCCCACAACCAGAAGACTCATCGTCGGTTCCCCTTCAATAAAACGCGCTACCTCATGATAACGCAGGTGAAGGGGAAAGGCGGATGCGAAGATTCCGGCGGATCCACAGGTTATTTCGCCCCCCAAAGGGTCTTCAGCCGCGCGTCCCGTCCGCAGCCCGCCCGGTAATACCGGTACCGGAGGGGATTCTTCTTGTAATAATGCTGATGGTACT
>JAJZRM010000111.1 GCA_021802685.1 Deltaproteobacteria bacterium
CACCGTCACCGGGTGGAGGACCGAGAGGAACTTCTCGAACCATTCTTTCCCCTTGGCCCGGATCAGCCAGGCCCTGGACACGACGCCGGCGGCCAGGGGGATGACGATGAAGAACACCACGGCGTAGACCAGCACCATGAAGGGGACGGTCAGCGAGGAAGCGCCGCTGACCAGGAACTTCACCACGGGTGCGAACAGGACCAGCATGATCAGGTCGTTCACGGAAACCTGGACCAGGGTGTACGCCGGGTCCCCGTCCGTCAGGTAGCTCCATACGAAGACCATCGCGGTGCACGGCGCGGCCGCGAGGATGATGGTGCCGGCAAGGTACTGGTCCGCCAGTTCCGGCCCGATCCACGGCAGGAACAGGTGCTTGAAGAAGAGGTATCCGAAAAACGCCATCGAGAACGGCTTCACCAGCCAGTTGACGACGAGCGTGACGATGAGCCCCTTGGGCCGCTTCCGGACCCCCAGGATCGAGGTGAAATCCACCTTGAGCATCATCGGGTAGATCATCAGCCAGATCAGCACCGCGATCGGGATGTTGATCTGGCTGTCCTTGCCGAACTCCATGCTCCTCAAGGCGTCGACGGCGGCGGGAAACGCCTTACCGGCGAAGATCCCGACCCCCATGCAGAGGGCGACCCAGAGGCTCAAATACCGCTCGAACACGTTCAGCCGCTTCGCGGCCGGCGGTTCGGCGGGATGCGCGGAGCGGGAGGCGGTCACCCGCAGCAACCCCCGCCCTTGCGGCCCATCATCATCCCCATGGTGGAGAACATGCGGCTCATTTCCCCCCCGCACTCCTCCATGAACAGGAAGAACAACGCCTGGGTCTTCTCCGGATCCCTCGTCATGTCCTCGCAGAAAACAGGCATGATTTTCCGCATTACCTCCATCCGCTCCATCTCGGGCAACGCAAGGAACTCCTTTTCGAACTCTTCCGCTTTCATGTCCTACCTCCCGGTTGAATTGAAAACCTTCTTATCGTACCGGCCTCGCGAATCGCCGAACAGCTCCCGGCCGACCCGATTGAGCGCCTCCCTGCCCGCAGGATCGTCGTCGAGCATGGGAATCCTGAACATCGGCAGGCCGAACCGGCCGGCCGCCACGCCCAGGTAATGCCGCTGCATCCGGAAGCGGGACGCGACGAAGGGAGAAGTGCAATCCTCCTCCTCGAGCACGAGGTTCGCGATCACACCCTGCACCTCGATCCCGGCGTCCCGCAGGTCCTCCGAGGCCCGTTTCGCCTCGAAGATGGGAGTGTATTCCGGGTAGAGGACCAGCAGGAAAGTGCAACGATCCCGGTCCTTCAAATGCCCCACCAGCGCGTCGAGTTTCCGCTTCGCCTCGCCCGCCGCCGGATCGTCCTTCCGGATGGAGACCATCATCTCGACCTGCCGGGCGTAATCGTATGGAAGCTCGAGAAGCCGGAGGGTATGCCCGGTGGGAGCCGTGTCGAACACCACGTACTCGAAGTCGTCCAGCTCCACCATCATCGAGAACTCCTCGAAGACGGCCATCTCCTCCGTGCAGGGGGATTCGAGCTCCTCCCGGACCACCGCCAGCATGTCTCCCGAATGACCGGTAGCCCTCGCCTGCGCGAGGATCTTTTCCTTGTAGGCTTCCACGCTCGCCTTCTGGTCGATCCGTGCGACGGACAGGCAGGGATAACCCGCCGCCGGGCGGATCCGGCCGGTGACCTCGACCGACAGGACCTGCCCGATATGCGCCGCCGGGTCGGTAGTGACCAGCAGCGTCTCATGCCCTTCGCCGGCCATGCGCACCGCCACGGCGCATGCCGCCACGGTCTTTCCGACCCCTCCCTTGCCGGTCAGGACGATCATCCTCCCGCCGTTGCGGACCGCCAGAAGTTTGGACAGTTCCGCAGGATCGGAGAACCCATTGAAATCCGTTGCCCCGACGAACTGCCGTTCCAGGGAAACCGGGCGGCCATCGAACGCGATTTCCGCGAATTTCCGCAGCGAATCGAATCCCTTCACCTCACCCGCCTGGAGCCGCACCTCCCGCCTGGGATACGGAAGGGATGCCGACAATGCCCGGATCCGATCCCGCTGGCGGCCGACAAGTCCGGAGAACGGTCCGCCGGCGTCTTCGGGGTACACGCCGTTCACGACGATCCGGAAGTTCCCGATGCCGAGCGCCTTCAGTTCGTCGTGCGCCCGGACCGTCTCCGCCACGGAGGTCGGCTGCGGGCGGCAGACCAGGACGAATTCCGTCCTTTCCGCATCGCGCAGCGCCGACACCGCCCGGTCGTACTTTTCCTTGGAACCCTGGATCGAGGAAACCGGGCCGATGCAGGTCTGGCCGGCTCCCTTCGCGCTTTCCTCGATATGCCGGGACCAGTCGACCGGTAGCTCGAGCAGGCGGATGGTGTGGCCCGTCGGGGCGGTATCGAAGATCACCGCGTCGAATTCCGTCTTCCCGAGGAAGTCCGTGAAACGGTCGAAGGAGGCGATCTCCACGGTGCAGGCGCTCCGGAACTGCTCTTCGAGGACCTTCACGACGTCCGGGGGCATTACCCCCCGCATCGGGCCGATCGCCTTCTCCCGGTACTCTTCCGTCGCCGCGTCCGGGTCGATCTCCATCGCGAAGAGATTCGGGGCGATTTCGGCAAGATGGTGCCCGATCGGCCGTTCGAAGACGTCGGCCAGGTTGCTCGCCGGATCCGTGGAAACGATCAGCGTCTTCTTCCCGGAGTCGGCCATCCGGACGGCCGTCGCCGCCGCCATCGTGGTCTTCCCCACGCCGCCTTTCCCCGAAAAAAACGTATATAAAGACATTACGTGATCACTCCTCGACGTGGATTCATTTCACCCGCAGCGACCGCCGCGGCCCGAAGGGCATCACCCGCCCGGAGCGGGGCCGCCGCCCCCGCTCCCGCAGGAGGGACAACGGGGCTGCCGGGTTTCCTTTTCCCGGATCGACATGCGGATCTCGAACGGTTCATCGCACGATTTGCAGTGGTACCAGTTCGTACGCCGGGTATTTCCCCTTGCTGATCACCACGCCGTCCAGGATGGCGAGCGGGAGGACTTCCTGCCCCTCGCGGGTCAGCAGGTCGACCACCGCCCGGTTCGCCATGAACCGCTGCGGAGCCTGGTTGATCGCGATCCTCTCCACCTCGATCCCCTCCTTCTTCCACCGAAGGATGTTCTCCTGAAGATTCGCCAATGCCGGGTCGGGCGCCGGCCCGCAAACCCCGGTGGGACAGCACATCGGCGGTTCGTAGATTTCCAGTTTCCTCATTTCCGGATCCCTCCGACGGAATTCCGCCTTATCGTATAGTCACGATGCACGGCACGTTGCACCTTCATATGCCCACCACGAGGATTTTCAACCGGCGAACTTTTCGGGGTTCGAGGCAGTAACAGATCCTGGGGCCCACGACCGTTCCCCGGATCAGGCCCGCATCCTTCAATACCTTCAGGTGCTGGGAGATCGTGGATTGGGCCAGCGGGATATTTTTTGCAATATTACCGCATACATATGTGTTTTCTTGCGCCAGCATCCGCAGGATCCTGACGCGGACCGGGTGCGCGATCGCCTTGGCGAGAACGGCCAGTTCCTCGTCCGTTTCCAGGCCATCGGTATTATCGATGTCCCGGGATCCTTCGGGAAGGGGCTTGCAGATTTCCGCTTTTCCGACTTCTTCCACAGCTTATCCAATCGTTGAATTACGATTAGACTATTCCCCCCCCGTGCGGGATGTCAAGGGATTTGTTCATCGACAGGCATTTTCGGGACCTGCGGCGGTGGGCCTTGTGCGCATCGCCCGCCATGTACGGCCGCCACCGCAGGATGTCGCAAATGGACATTATCCGGCCCGGACGGTATAATGTCAATTCGTCAGGTGACGAAATAAAGGAGACGACATTGAGCCTGCGCCCCTACGAGGACGTCATGAAGGCCGTCGCCGACCCGACCCGGGTTCGCATCCTCAAAATCCTGGAGGGAGGAGAGCTGTGCGTATGCCAGATCATCGCGGTCATCGCCCTCGGGCAGTCCACCATCTCGAAGCACCTCTTCCTTCTTCGGTCCGCCGGGCTGATCAAGGACCGCCGGGACAAGAAGTGGGTCCACTACTCCCTCGACGGAAAAGGCGGCAATCCTTACGCCGGTACGATGCTCCGGAATCTCCGGAAATGGCTGAATGACGATCCGCTCGTTCGAAAAGACCGCGAAAGGACCACCCTGGCAAGAAACCTCGGTCCGGTCGCGATCTGCGAGGGCGGGATGGCCCTTCCCGGCGGAAAAACCGTGCGGTGCCGTCCGGCGTCCGGCGGGGAGGCGTCCGCCGCCCGGCCGGGCTGAAACCGGGAGGACTCCGGCATGGAACCGAAGGCGGAGGTTCTCTATTTTTCCGGATGCCCACACGCGGAGGAATCCTTGCGGCGGACCCGGGAGATCGTGAACCGCCTTCTTCCGGGCTTGACGGTCACATTGGTCCCGGTGGAAACGGATGACGAGGCAAGGTCCCGGAATTTTTACGGCTCTCCCACGATCCGTATCGGCGGAATCGACATCGAAGGCCGAAAAGGCGACCCCCGGGGGCTGTCCTGCCGGGTCTACGAGGGGGGAACCGGCGTTCCCCCGGAATGGATGATCGAGGCGGCGATCCTGCGGACACTGCGTCCCCGCCACATCCTCTTCCTTTGCGTCGCCAACTCGGCCCGAAGCCAGATGGCCGAGGGGATCGCCCGATCCCTCGCCCCGCCGGGGGTTTCCGTCTCCTCCGCGGGATCGAAACCGTCCTTCCTGCGCCCCGAGGCCATCCATGTGTTGAAGGAAATCGGCATCGACATCTCGGGCCATCGGTCCAAGGGAGTCGAATCGATCGACCCGGCCTCCGTAGACGCCGTCATCACCCTCTGCGCGGAAGAAGTGTGCCCCGTGTTCCTCGGGAAGGCCATCCGGCTGCACTGGGGGCTGCAGGACCCCGCGGCGGAAAGGGGGAACGAGGACCGGAAGCTGGCGGCGTTTCGCGGTGTCCGGGACGTCCTTCGGCACCGCCTGGAAATATTGTTCAGGGAATGGGCCGATCGGAGAGGATCTTCCTGATCTCTTTCTCGGAAGGCACCTTTCCCGAAACCTTCACGACGCCGTCCACCGCGAGGGCGGGCGTCATCATCACCCCGAAACGCATGATGGCCCGGATGTCCGTCACCTTTTCCAGCCGGTACTCCAGCCCGAGGCTCTTTGCCGCCTTTTCGGCCATCTCCGCGAGTTTTCCGCATTTGGGGCATCCGGTTCCCAGGATCTGCAGCTTCGTCATCTTTCCCTCCTTGACGGACACCGGGTCACGCCCGCTTCCGTCAGAGCACCAGGTTGAAGAGGTATCCGACGGCCAGGATCCCGAACCCCACGACGCCGGCGAAGGTCGCGATCAAACGGACCTTCAGCACCTTGCGGAGGATGATCATTTCCGGCAGGGATAGCGCGATGACCGACATCATGAATGCCAGGACAGTGCCCAGGGCCGCCCCCTTGGCCAGCAGCGCCTCGACGACCGGGATGATCCCCGCGGCGTTGGAGTACATCGGGATGCCGATCAGGACGGCCAGGGGCACCGACCACCAGGCGCCGCTGCCCATGAAAGAGGCCATGAAGTTTTCCGGCACGTACCCGTGGATCCCCGCGCCGACCGCGATACCGAGGACGACGTACACCCAGACCTTGCCCACGATGTCGCGGACCGCATCGTACCCGTACCGGAGGCGGCCGTCCGGCGATATCGACCCTTCGGCCGCGCCGCCTTCGGCGGTGCCGCCGGCCATGTAAACCCAGGACTCCACGTGCTTCTCCATTCCCAGGCGGCCGATCGCCCATCCGGCGACCATCGCGACCGCAAGGCCGGTGCCGAGATACAGGGCGGCGATCTTCCATCCGAACAGGCCGAACAGCAGGACGAGGGCGACCTCGTTCACCATCGGCGCGGAGATCAGGAAGGAAAACGTCACCCCCAGGGGGACCCCCGCCGTCACGAACCCGATGAACATCGGTACCGCGGAACAGGAGCAGAACGGGGTCACGATCCCGAGGAGCCCCGCGAAAACGTTCCCCGCCGCCTCCCGCTTCCCCGCCAGGATCCGGCGGGCCCGGTCCGGAGTGAAGTAGGACCGGACGACCCCGACCCCGAACACCACCAGGGTCAGCAACAGCAGGACCTTCGGGGTATCGAAGAGGAAAAACTGCACCGCCGAGGCGAAGCGCGTCCCCGGGGCCAGGGAAAAGACATCATAGGTAAGCCATCGGGAGAAGGGCGCGAGGCTTCGGTAGAGCAGCCACCACCCGGTGAGCAGAAGGGCGCCGGACAGCAGGTACCTTCTTCGGATCCCCGATCCGCCGGCCGCCCCGCCGTGCGGCTCTTCCTCGACCGGCCTTGCGTTCGGGCCGCAACATGTCCTGCATTCCATGGGTTTCACCCCGCCGTCGGAAGAATGGAGCCGCCTTTGCGCGGCGTCACGGTTACAATACCATCATATCGCTAATTGTCAATATGATGAGCCGCGACCCGCCGACAACATTTAAGAAAAAAGAAAGGAGGTCCCGGGGACGACTCGGAACCTCCTGGATGTTCTGGCGGGGTGGACGGGACTTGAACCCGCGGCCTCCGGCGTGACAGGCCGGCGTTATAACCAGCTTAACTACCACCCCAATGGGTAAAAAAACTTTATACACTACCCTCCCCCGGCTGTCAACCTTCGCAGGGGGCCGGAAAAGTCCCGTCCGCCATGCAACCAACCGTCACAACCTTGCGTCAAATATAATTAAAACGACATCTGACGAGGATGGTTCATAAGGGAGGGACCCACGATATGCCGAACCTGATGAGCGGGGCGAGAATCCTCGTGGAGTGCCTGCTCCGGGAGAAGGTCGAATGCATTTTCGGCTACCCCGGAGGGGTCACCCTGCCCTTCTACGACGTCCTGTACGAACAGCGATTGAAGCATTACCTTGTCCGGCACGAGCAGAACGCGTGCTTCGCCGCGGAAGGCTACGCCCGCTCCACCGGCAAGGTCGGCGTCTGCTGCGCCACTTCGGGACCCGGGGCCACGAACCTGGTCACGGGGCTGGTGAACGCGATGATGGACTCGATCCCCGTCGTGGCGCTCACAGGGCAGGTGTCCACCAAGCTGATCGGGAGCGACGCCTTCCAGGAAGCGGACACTTTCGGAATCACGCGCTCCTGCACAAAGCACAACTTCCTGGTGAAGACCCCGGGAGACCTTCCGCAGGCGGTCCACGAGGCGTTTTACATCGCGGCCAGCGGCCGGCCCGGGCCGGTGCTCGTGGACATCCCCAAGGACGTCTTCGTGGGGAGCTCCCATTACGAGCCGATCGAAGAGATCCACCTTCCGGGATACAAATTCTCCTCCGAGGGGCACACGGGCCAGGTCCGCCGCGCCGCCCAGATGATCTGGGAGGCCCAGCGGCCGGTGGTGTACGCGGGAGGCGGGATCATCGCGGCGGAGGCGTCGGACCTTTTACGGGAGCTGGTCGAGACGATCGACGCTCCCGCCGTGTGCACGCTGATGGGGCTGGGAGGGCTTCCCTCCGGCCATCCCAACTTCGTCAGCATGCCCGGGATGCACGGCAGCTACGCCGCGAACATGGCGCTCACCCACACCGATCTCCTCATCGCGCTGGGCGCCCGGTTCGACGACCGGGTGACGGGACGGCTCGACGCTTTCGCCCCGCATGCCCGCGTGATCCACGTGGACATCGATCCCGTGGAGATCGGGAAGAACCGCCAGGCGGATCTCCCGATCGTCGGGGACGTCCGCCGCGTGCTCGAGAAGATGAACCGGATGGTCTCGGAGCTGGCCCCCTTCCAGAAGGAGCGCCATGCGGCGGCCCGAAGCGGTTGGAGGGAGCAGGTCGCCGGGTGGAACGCCGAGCACCCGCTGGTTCCCGCGATCTCCGACGCCGAGATCAAGCCGCAGCACCTTCTGCGGGAGATCGACCGCGTCTCCGCGGGCGAAGCCATCGTCTGTTCCGACGTCGGCCAGCACCAGATGTGGGCGGCCCAATTCGTCCGGTTCAACAAGCCGAGGCTCTGGATCAACTCCGGCGGGCTCGGGTCCATGGGTTTCGGCCTCCCGGCCGCCGTCGGCGCGCAGATCGCCAATCCCGGCCGCCTGGTGATCGCGCTGGTCGGGGACGGGGGGTTCCAGATGTCCCTCCCCGAGCTGTCCACCATCGCCGCTTCGCGGCTGCCGATCAAGATCGTGGTGATGAACAACGGGTACCTCGGGATGGTCCGGCAGTGGCAGGAGCTGTTCTACAA
>JAJZRM010000112.1 GCA_021802685.1 Deltaproteobacteria bacterium
CCCGCCGGACCAGCTCCGGCCGCGGGAACTCCTCGTTCGGGTCGATCCGCAGGAGCAGGTACTCCTTGTCGTCCCGGAAGAAGATGTTGAAGGGGGGGCGGTGGCGCTTGATGAGCGTGTTCTCGAGGAGCAGCGCCTCCTTCTCCGTGGCGGTGACGATGCACCGGACGTCGCGCACGCGCGCCAGGAGATGCGGGATCGTCGGACGGCCGTCCCCGCCGGGAACGGCGTAATTCCGAAGGCGCGCCCGCAGGTCCTTCGCCTTCCCGACGTACAGCACCTTTCCCCGGCCGTCGCCCATGATATAGACGCCGGGCGAGCGGGGGAAGATCCTCCAGTCGGAAAGCGGGACCGACCCCTCAGCCCGCGGCAAGTTCCACCTTCTCCAGGGCGAGGAGGCGGTCGCGCAGCTCCGCCGCCCGTTCGAAGTCGAGTTTCTTCGCCGCCCGTTCCATATCCTTCCGGAGCTTCTTCCGCAGCTTCAGCAGGTCCTCCCGCGAGGAGAGCTCCCATTCCCGCGCCGCGGGGACGGGAACGTAGTCCGCCTCGCACGCCTGCCCGATCGGTTCCTCGATGTTCTTGCGCACGGTCTCGGGCGTGATCCCGTGCTCCCGGTTGAACGCCGTCTGCCGTTCCCTGCGCCGCCGGGTCTCCGAGATCGCCTCCCGCATCGAACCGGTTTCCGCATCGGCGTAGAGGAGAACCTTCCCGGAGATATTGCGCGCCGCGCGGCCGAAGGTCTGGATCAGCGACCTGGCGGACCGGAGGAACCCTTCCTTGTCGGCATCGAGGATGGCCACCAGGGACACTTCCGGGAGGTCGAGCCCTTCGCGCAGCAGGTTGATCCCCACGAGAGCGTCGAACTTCCCGAGCCGCAGGTCCCGCAGGATGTTCACCCGCTCCAGGGTGTCGATGTCGGAGTGGAGGTACCGCACCCGCACCCCCTGCGCCTCGTAATGCTCCGTCAGGTCTTCCGCCATCCGCTTGGTCAGCGTGGTGACGAGGACCCGCTCCCCCGCGGCGGCCCGCTGCCGGATCTCCCCGAGCAGGTCGTCCACCTGCTTCGCCGCGGGGCGGACCTCCACGTCGGGATCGACCAGCCCCGTAGGCCGGATGATCTGCTCCACCACGGCGCCTCCGCTCTCCCGCAGTTCGTACTCCGCGGGGGTCGCCGAGACGAAGACGACCTGCCGCACCCGTCCCAGGAACTCCTCGAACCGCAGCGGCCGGTTGTCGAGGGCGGACGGGAGGCGGAACCCGAAGTCGACCAGGGTCCGCTTGCGGGACCGGTCGCCGTTGTACATCCCGTTCAGCTGGGGAACGGTGACGTGGGACTCGTCGAGGAAGGTGACGAAGTCCTTCGGGAAGTAGTCGAGGAGCGTGTACGGCGGCTGGCCGGGGGCGCGGCCGTCGAGGTGACGGGAGTAGTTCTCGATCCCGGAGCAGAAACCCATCTGGCGGATCATCTCGAGGTCGTACGTGGTCCGCTGCCGCAGTCGTTCCTCTTCCAGCGGTTTCCCCGCGGCGGTCAGCTCGGCGAGGCGTTCATCGAGCTCCTTCTCGATCCCCCGGATCGCGCGGTCGACCTGGTCTTCCGGCGCGACGTAGTGGCTCGCCGGGAAGATGACCGTTTCCTTCACCTCCCCGAGCCGCGTCCCCCGGAGAGGATCCACGTACCGGATCCGCTCGATCCGGTCCTCGTCGTATTCGATCCGGAGGACCTTTTCCTCCTCGTACGCCGGGAACAGCTCCACCGCCTCCCCCCGGACGCGGAAGGTCCCTCGATGGAAATCGATGTCGTTGCGCTCGTACTGCAGATCGACCAGGCGCCGCAGCAGCGCGTTGCGGGGGAAATCCGCCCCTTCCGCAACGCGGACGGTCATCCGGCCGTAGAACTCCGGGGAGCCCAGCCCGTAGATGCATGATACCGATGCGACCACGATCACGTCGCCGCGCGTCATCACGGATTTCGTGGCGCTGTGCCGCATCTTGTCGATCTGCTCGTTGATCGCGGAATCCTTCTCGATGAAGGTGTCCGTCTGCGGGACGTACGCCTCGGGCTGGTAGTAATCGTAGTAGGAGACGAAATATTCGACGGCGTTGTCCGGGAAGAGGGACTTGAACTCCGCGTAGAGCTGCGCGGCCAGCGTCTTGTTGGGGGCGATGACCAGCGCCGGCCGGTCGACGGCGGCGATGACGGAGGCCATCGTGTACGTCTTTCCCGATCCCGTGACGCCGAGGAGCACCTGCCGGGGGATGCCGCGGGAGAGCCCCTCGGAGAGTTCCCGGATCGCCGCCGGCTGGTCCCCCGCGGGGGAAAACGGCGCGGCCATCTTGAAGTGGGTTGGAGACACTCGTCTGCTCATGCGGAAGGCCGGCGTTCGCCGCGGCGCTTCCTCGCGGGCGCCTTATTCGCCTGCGCCGACCGGCTCGGAGGCATCGCGAACGACTACCCGATTTCTGCCGCCCCCCTTGGCCGCGTACAGGGCGCCGTCGGCCTGGGCGACCATCGAATCGATGGTCGAACCGGAACCGGAGGAGAACGAGGTCACTCCGACGCTGACGGTGATCGACAGGTTGACCACCGTATCGACCCCGGTGCAGACGAACCGGTGGTTCTGGACGTCGCTTCGGATCCGCTCCGCCAATGCCGTGGCTTCATCTAGAGACTTGTTCGGCAGCAGGACGACGAACTCCTCGCCCCCGAAGCGCCCGGGGATCGCTTCGCTCCCGGCGGTGTCCGCGGTGGCTTGCGCCACCTGGCGAAGGACCTCGTCGCCGCTCATGTGGCCGTACGTGTCGTTGACCTTCTTGAAATGGTCGATGTCGAGGATCATGAAGGACAACGGCTCCTGGTACCTCGACGCCCAGTCCAGTTCCTCCTGGAAGCGCTCCATGAAGAACCGGCGGTTGAACAGTCCCGTCAAGACGTCGTGCTGGAGCTGGTTTTCGATTCCCTTGACCCGTTCGGCGGAGGCGGCGATATGATCGATTTTCGCCAGGATCTCTTCGGCCAGGTACGGACGGATGATGTAGTCGAACGCGCCCGTCCTGTATCCTTTCGCCATATCCTTCATACATCGCGTCGGCGGCGACAGGAGGACCGGGATATCCCGCGTCGACGGAGCGGACTTCAGGCGACCGAGCAGGTCAAGCCCCCCCTTCCGGGTGCACTGGGTGTCCAGGACGACGACGTCGGGAAGCTCCTGGTAGACCCGATCGATGATCCCGCCGCAACGATCCGCGAAAACGCACTCGTGTTCCTGCGCCTGGAGGATCTTCCCGAGGGTCTTACGGACATCGGCGGCCTCGGAGGCGATGAGGATTTTCACGGCGACTCCTTCGCGCTCACTCCTTGTACTTCCACGTGGTGCCGCCCTTCCCGTCCTCGAGAAGGACGCCCGCCGCCTCGAGCTCCTTCCGGATCCGGTCGGCCTCGGAAAAGTTTTTCGACGCGCGGGCGGCACGCCTCGCCTCGATCCGCGCCGCGATCTCCCCTTCCGGCAGGCGTCCCTTTTCCCCGGCGCCCTGGAAATATTCCGCGGAGGGAGCCTCCAATAATCCTAGGACGGCGAAGAGGGGGGACAGGATGCCGTACCCCGCGAGGAACCGCCCCGCCTGCTCCCGTTCCGCCGCCGGCTCCGACGGCGCCAGGCGGTTCAGGACCCGAACGGCGTCGAAGAGGCGGCCCAGCGCCGCGGCGGTATTGAAGTCGTCGTCCATCGCCTCGGTGAACCGCCGCGCCGCCTCGCCCAGCGGGGCGTACTCTTCCCCCGGCGGAAGCTCAGCGGACTCCGCGCCGGCGGCACGGCACGCTTCCGCCTTTTCCTTTACGCGGTAGAGACGGTCGAGCCCGGCCTTCGCCTCGGTGAGGCTCTGGTCGGAGTAGTCGATCGGGCTGCGGTAGTGGCTCGATGCGAAGAAGAACCGGAGCACCTCGGGCTTGACCCTGCCCAGCACGTCCCGCAAGGTGAAGAAGTTCCCCAGGGATTTGCTCATCTTCTCGTTGTCGATGTTGACGAATCCGTTGTGGAGCCAGTAGCGGGCGAACAGCTTCTCCGTGGCGGCCTCCGACTGGGCGATCTCGTTTTCGTGGTGCGGGAACACGAGGTCTTTCCCCCCGCCATGGATGTCGAACGTCTCCCCCAGGTGCTTCATCGACATGGCGGAGCATTCGATGTGCCATCCGGGCCGGCCCGGCCCCCACGGGCTGTCCCATGCGGGCTCCCCCGGCTTGGACGCCTTCCAGAGCGCGAAGTCCAACGGGTCCCGCTTCCGGTCGTCCACGTCGACCCTCGCCCCCGAGAGCAGGTCCTCCACGTTCTTTCCGGACAGCTTCCCGTACTCGGGGAATCCCTTCACGGAGTAGTACACGTCCCCGCCGATCGCGTACGCCTTTCCCCTTTTCACCAGTTCGTCCACCAATGCGACGATCTCCGGGATGTGTTCCGTCGCCTTCGGCTCCGCATCCGGGCGAAGCAGTCCCATGCGGTCGAAATCCTCGTGGAACGCGCGGATGTATTTCGTGGACACCGCGAGGTAGTCGCTCCCCTCCTCGAGCGCGCGCCGCAGGATCTTGTCGTCGATGTCGGTGAAGTTCCGGATGTACGTGACCTCGTACCCCGAGTGGCGCAGGTACCGGACGATGATGTCGAAGGCGACGTTCGCGCGGGCGTGCCCGATGTGGGACAAGTCGTACACCGTAACGCCGCACACGTACATCCCGACCTTCCCCGGCACGCGGGGGACGAACGGCTCCTTCCGGTTCCCCATCGTGTTGAACACGGTCAAGCTCATTCCGCCGCTCCTCCCCCGCCGGCGGGACCGGCTCCCTGAAGCAGGGCGACCGCCCACGCCGAAATCCCTTCGCCGCGCCCCTCGAACCCCATCCCCTCCGTGGTTTTCCCCTTGACGCTCACCCGCTCCACCGGCGCCGACAGGATCCCCGCGATGGATTCCCGCAAGGAATCCGCCAACGGCGCGATCCGGGGCTCCTCGCAGACCACGACGGCGTCCACGCCCAGGAGGCCGAACCCCTTCTCGGCCATCCGGGCACGCGCGTGGGCGAGGATGGAACGGCTGGAGATCCCGCGGGTCTCTTCTTTTCCCGGAGGAAAATGGAACCCGATGTCCCGGTCCCCGATCGCGCCGTAGATGGCGTCGGCCAGCGCGTGCAGCAGCACGTCCCCGTCGGAGTGCCCCAGCAGCCCCTTCGGGTGATCCACCCGAACGCCTCCCAGCCACAGGTCGCGTCCTTCCACCAGCCGGTGGGCATCCCCCCCCATCCCGACCCGGAAATCGGGGGCCTCGGCCAGCAGCCCCGCCGCCATCCGCAGGTCTTCGGGAAGCGTGACCTTGATGTTCGTTTCCTCGCCGGGCACGGCGGTCACCGGGTAGCCGGCCGCTTCCGCGAGGGACGCGTCATCCGTGCCGGTCCTCCCTTCGCGGCCGGCCTTCTCGTAGGCGTCCCGCAGGATGTCCGCGCGAAAAGCCTGCGGGGTCTGCGCGCGAAGGAATTCCCGCCGGTCCCGGGTGACGAGGGTCCCCGTTTCCGGATCCAGGGATTTCACGGTATCGCGCACGGGGATCACGGGAACCGCCGCGCCGGAGTCTTCGGCCTGCTTCGCGCACCGCGCGAAGAGCGCGGTGGACGCGAGGGGGCGCACGGCGTCGTGCACCAGGATGATCCGGCTCTCCGGGGGAACGGCCCCGATGGCGTTTCGCACGGAATCCTGGCGCCGCGGCCCGCCGTCGACCACCGCGATCACCTTCGGAAACCGCCGGTACGCCTCCTTGCCTTCATCAGGTAAGCCGGGGGGAAGGGCTAAGACGATCCCATGCACGTCGGGGGAGGAGGATACCGTGGATAGCGTCCGGTCGAGGAGCGATCGGCCCGCGAGGGAGAGGAACTGCTTCGGCACGGCGGCGCCCATCCGGCGCCCCGTGCCCCCCGCGACGACGATGGCGATCGTACCGAGCAAACCGGCCCGGGGTTACAGGTTCAGGAAACGGCGCAGGTCGGCCTCTACGGCTTCCTCGGGGACGGATTTCGCGATGGAGATCTCCTTGACGAGCAGGGACCGCGCCGCGTCGAGCATTTTCCGCTCGCCGAAAGAAAGCGCCTTCTCGGCCTTCAGGAGAAGCAGGTTGCGCAGGACCTCGGCGATCTCGAAGGGGGAACCGGATTTCAGCTTTTCCATGTACTGGCGGTACCGCCGGTTCCACGGCTTGGGCTCGAGCTCGACCTCCCGTTCCTTCAGGATCTTGTACACGGACCGCACCGCGGTGGCGTCCATCACCGTCCGGAGCCCCACCTGCCGGGCGTTCCCCATCGGGATCATGATGGTGATCCCGGTGTCGAGGATCCGTAAGACGTAGAACGATTCCTTCTTTCCGTTGGTGAAGCTTTTCGTTTCGATGGCTTGGACGATTCCGACGCCGTGGGCGGGATACACCGCCATTTCCCCAATTTTGAAATCCACCCGGTTTCTCCTTCTCGGCTTCTCGGGAAGCGTCACGATCGGTTCTTTTTTGGTGTATTATATTGCGTTTCCGGAATCACGTCAACGCGAGGTTGGCACGGCCAATATGGGTACGCCTTCGACCGTCTGGCTTACGGACCTGTCCGCCCGCCCTGGAAAAAACCTCCTCGACAAGACCGGGGCGCTTCTTCGCGCCGCCGGGATCGGACAACGGATCTCCCCCGGCGCATTGACCGCCGTGAAGCTCCACTTCGGGGAGAAGGGGAACACCGCGTTCGTCCGCCCCGTCTTTATTCGCAGAATCGTCGAAGAAATCGCGGCGGCGGGCGGAAAACCGTTCCTGACCGACACGAACACATTATACGCCGGAAGCCGAAGCAACACGGTCGACCACCTGTCGACGGCGATCACGAACGGTTTCGCCTACGCCGTGGCGGGGGCGCCCATCGTCATCGCGGACGGCCTGCGCGGCGAGAGCTTCGTCCGCGTCCAGGTGAACGGGCAGGTCTGCCAAGAGGTATCCATCGGCTCCGAGATCGCCCGCGCGGACGCCATGGTCGTGGTGACCCACTTCAAGGGCCACGAGCTCGGCGGATTCGGCGGAGCGTTGAAAAACCTGGGGATGGGGTGCGCCTCCCGTTCGGGAAAGCTCATGCAGCATTCGACGGTCTCGCCAGCGGTGGACCCCTCGGGCTGTTCGGGTTGCGGCGCGTGCGTTGCCCACTGCCCCTCCGGAGCGATCCGGGTGCTCGATGCCAAGGCGGTCATCTCCGCGGAGGAATGCATCGGCTGCGCGGACTGCATCGTCGTCTGCCCGGAAGGGACGGTGCATGTGGACTGGAACGAGGCGTCCCCCCTGGTCCAACGGAAGATGGTCGAACACGCGCTCGGGGCGCTGTCGGGGAAGGAGTCCCGGACGCTTTTCGTCACGTTCGTGACGCAGGTCTCCCCCATGTGCGACTGCTACGGCCACAACGACCGTCCGATCGCCCCCGACGTGGGGATCCTGGCTTCGGCCGATCCCGTCGCTCTGGACCAGGCGTGCGCGGACCTCGTGATCCGGGCCGCCGGGAAAGACCCGTTCCGGGAAACCCATCCCACCGTCGACTGGACCGTCCAACTGTCCCACGCCGAAGAGATCGGCCTGGGGACGCGGTCTTACCGGATGGAAACCCTGTGACCGCGCGCCCGATGCTCTACGCGGGGATCGACGTCGGGTCCCTCTCCACGGACGTCGTCCTCCTTTCCCCCGACCGCAACCTCGCCGGCTCGGCGGTCACCGCGACCGGCGCCTCGATCCGGAAGGCGGTGCGTGAGGCGCTCGATACCGCGCTGTCGGCGGCGGGAGCGACCGAGGAGGACATCGTGTTCACCGTGGCGACCGGCTACGGGAGAGAGCGCGTGGAATCGGCCGATCAGCGCGTCACCGAGATCACCTGCCACGCGAAGGGGGCGTACCACCTCTTCCCCGGCGCCTTGACGGTCCTCGACATCGGGGGGCAGGACAGCAAGGTGATCCGGCTGGGCCGCGACGGCAAAGTGGCCGACTTCGCGATGAACGACAAGTGCGCCGCGGGGACCGGAAGGTTCCTCGAAGTGATGGCCCGGACGCTGGAGATGGACCTGGAGCAGATGGGGATGCGGTCGCTGCTCGCCTCGCGCTCCCTCCAGGTGAGCTCGACGTGCACGGTCTTCGCGGAGTCCGAGGTGATCTCCCTGATCTCGTCGGGCGCCGCCCCGGACGACATCGCCTGGGGGGTGCACCTGGCGATCTCCGACCGGATCGCCTCGCTGGCGGAGCGGA
>JAJZRM010000113.1 GCA_021802685.1 Deltaproteobacteria bacterium
TGAGGGTCCTGGCGGAATCGAGGACGGATCCCGGCGCCTGAACGGCGTTCCCGGCGATCATCAGGGCGATCAGCGTATCTCCCAGGGCCCTTCCCATGGAGAGGGTGAAGCCGATGACGATGCTCTTCCGGGAGCAGGGCAGCGCGACGTGGAGAAAATGCTGGATCTTCGTTCCGCCGGACGCGAGGACCGCCTCGCCGTACGATCGCGGGACCCTTTCGAAACCGTCGCTGAAAAACAGGATCATGGTGGGGGAGACGAGAAGGGCGACCATGATGGAAGCGGGCAGCACGCACATGCCGGAACCGCTTCCGAAAGTCTCCCGGATGACGGGGACCAGGAGGAAAATGCCGACGAACCCGTAGATCACGGTAGGAATCCCGGTCATGACCTCGACGGTTTTGCGCAGAAGCCAACCCGCTTTTCCCGGGGCCACGACGCTGATCAGGACGGAGCACCCCATGCTCAAGGGAAAGGCGATCAGCATGCCGAGAAGGGAAATCGCCGCGGTCCCCGCGATCATGGGGAAAATGCCGAATGAGCCCAGGTGCGGCGCCCACGGCGTGGTGATGATTTCGAAAAAACGGCCTCCCGCGAAAAGCGGGAGGCCGAAGACGAGAAGAAACCCGAAGATGGAAACGGTGGCGAGCGCGGCGATCAGCGCGGAAAACCGGAAGATCGTTTCCGCCGCCATGGTGGAATATCGGTTCATCTGACCGGAATGAACCCTTTCTCGGCGGCGATCCGCTGACCTTCCCCGGAGAAGAGATAGTCGATGAAGACTTTCGCCGGTCCGGAAGGTTCCCCTTTCGTGACGCTGTACAGTCCCCTGGAAACGGGGAATTTCCCCGCCTTCACGGTCTCCGCGGTCGGCGGCACCCCGTCGAAGAGGACGGGTTTCACGGATTCGTCGATATGTCCCACGGAGACGTAACCGACGCCGTACGGGTCCTGGGAGATCGCGGATTTCATCGCGCCGTTGGAGACGATGAAATGGGCATCGGGAGCGAACGATGCCTTCTTCAGCGCTTTTTCCCAGAAGACCTCCCGGGTGCCGCTGGATTCATCCCTGGTATAAACGTTGATCCGATGATCCGAGCCGCCGACCTCTTTCCAGTTCGATATATTCCCGGAGAAAATGCCCATGGCCTGGGCCTGGGTCAAGGCGCCGACGTTGTTCCGGGGGTGGACGACGATGCCGACCCCGTCGATGGCCCATTGGAACAGGCGCAGGCCGTACCTGGAGATTTCCTCGGCCGTGGGCGTCCTCCCGGCGTTGCCGATATCGGCCAACCCTTCACCCGCCATCCTGATGCCCACCCCGGAACCCCCTCCCGCGATGCTTACCTGGAGATCGGGATTGGCCGTCATCGCGCGCCGGGCCACCTCCTTCATCACGGGGATATGGGCCGTTCCCCCGGCGATCCTTATCTCGCCCTTCAACCCTTTGAATCCGTCCAGGTCTCCGGCCGATGCGCCGGCGCAATATATCAGTGAGAGAGCCGCGGCAAGTATCGATGGAACGATTCCCTGTTTCATGTTTCCTCCTTGTTCGCTCATTATCGTTGCGCGAAACCGATCCGATCCGATCCGGCCGGCCGGATCGGATCGGCGACGAATACCCCGGGGAGAACGCGGTAAACGCGCGCCGGAATGCCGCGAAAGGAGGGTCTTTGATTGAGGACGGACCGGTACGGGGTTACGAAACGAGCGCGCGGCGGTCCCGCCGCGACGCGCAGGGAGCGACCCGCTTTCCGGCAACGGCCCCCTCGGGAAGCGTTCGGTTATTCCTCCGCCGACCGGCGGAGCGTCCGCCCTCTCAGCGGGAGAGACGGATCCGGGACATCGATTCCGGCAAGAAGATCACCCCCTTTCCATGTGCGGAACGGCGGTACAGGCCGGTAATATAACATGACCGGGCGGCGGCCTGAAATCACAGATCGACCAGGAGCTTGTTCGCGGCGGACGTATCGATGGCCGTCCCGAAGGCGTCCAGGATGTCCGAGACCGCCCGGAAATCGCCCATCGGCGGGAACGGCAGTTCCACGGAACCGCCGCGTTCCAGGGCGTCGAGAACGGTTTTCACGGTGATCCCGTGGATATCGCGGGCGGGTTGCCAGGCGGCTTCTTCGTTTTCCTCCGTTTTCACGGCCGAGAAGAGCCCCGCGGCGGATAAATCCGCAACGATCCGATTCACCAGGAGGAGCGGCACGCCCAAGACGTTCGCTATGGCGTGCGGAGTGAGCGGCTTTTCCCCCGCCGAAAAATTCCGCACCACGAGCCGGGCGACCAGCAGGGAAAGGATTTTTTTGTGGTACGGGCTGACTTTCTCCGATCCTTCGGGGAACCCGTGCGTGTCCACGTTCTGGACCGCGAAGGAAATCTCCGATCCCATCAGGACGATCAGCCAGCTGAGTTCCATCCAGACGAGGAACAGCGGAAGGGCGGCGAAGCTTCCGTAGACGGCGTTGGCTCTCGACACGCCGACCTGGAACGAGATGTAGATCCACTGGATCGCCTGGTAGGCGGTCCCCGCCGCCAGGGCGGCGACGATCCCGGCCTTCAGCCGGACCTTCGTGTTGGGCATGTAGATGAATATGAAGGCGAACAGCACCCAGATGAGGAGGAAGGGGATGAATTCCAACAGGACCAGGATCGGCGCCGGAGGCAAACCCCATTGGGACAGTTTCCCGGCGATGAATTTCAACTGGCTCGCCAACGTTACCGTCAGGCTGCTCGCCATGATGAAGATGACCGGGCACACGGTCGTGATGGAAAGGTAGTCGGTGCATTTGCGCGCGATCGTGCGGGGTTTCTCGACTTTCCAGATGCCGTTGAAGGAATCCTCGATGTGCCCCAGGACCTTGACGACCGACCAGAACAGAAGCGCGACCCCGATCCCCGCGACTATGCCCCCCCGGGTTTTCCGGAGCAACGAGTCGGAGAACTCGAACACCTTCAACAGCACGTCCGTCTGCGCGGAAAATTTCGCCAGGAGCTGGGCTTGGAGCCTCTTGTCGAAGCCGAACCCCTTGGCGATGCCGAAGAACACCGCGATGACCGGAACGACGGAGAGCAGGGAATAGAAAGTCAGCGCGGACGCCTTTATTCCGCACTCGTCCCGCCGATACCCTCGAATCGCCAGCAGGAGAATCTTGAGCGCCCGGATGAGGAACGCCTTGGGCCGGGAGAGGTCTTTTTCCCGCAGGAACCAGATGCCGGTGTCGAGGAAAGCGAGGATGGATGCCGGTTTTCCCCTCATCGCACCGGGGTTCACATCGTCGGTTTCGATTGCATCCGGCGGGAAAGGATGAAGAAGTGGTGTCCCATGATGGCCAGCGTGACCGCCAGCCCCAGGTGCCTCGGCGCGCGGAAGAACGTTTTCCCGAGGAAACGCCAGTACGCCACCCGGTACCTTGCGACGATCCCCTGCCGGACGAACGAGCGGAACAGGGCGACGTAATCGGAAAAGACCAGTCGCTCCTTCGGACGAGCCCCCAGCCGGGAGATCATCGCCTGGGCCCGCTCGAAATATTCCGACGGGGTGTAGATGGATGCCAGCACGTTCCTGTACCCCGCGAGGAGCGCCTCGGGGTTCATCTTCGGGATGAAATTCAGCAACGCCTCCGTGTTGTCGCCCATGCTCTGGCGCAGGATCCGTCCCTCTTCGGAGAGCCTTCGCCACAGCCGCGTGTTGGGCAGCGCGGTCAGGAGGCCGACCATGGAAACGGGGATGGCCGCTTCCCGGATGAAGGCGATCTGCTTCTCGAAGATCTCGGGGGAATCCTGGTCGAAGCCGACGATGAATCCCCCCATCACCTCCATCCCGTTCTCCTGGATGCGCCGCACGCACGCCAGGAGATCGGCCTTCACGTTCTGCATCTTTCCCGCCGCCCGGTTGCATTCCGCGGAAGGGGTCTCGATCCCGATGAACACCTTGTTGAAGCGGGCCGCCCGCATCAGGGAGAGCAGCTCGTCGTCCTCGGCCAGGTTGATCGACGCCTGGGTGAACAGGGAGAACGGCTTCCCCCGGTCCCGCATCCAGTCGGCGATCCGGGGGAGCAGGGACTTGATGGCCTGCCGGTTCCCGACGAAGTTGTCGTCCACGATGAACACCGATCCGCGCCACCCCATGCCGTGGATCCGTTCGAGTTCCGAGAGGATCTGATCCGCCGTCTTGGTGCGGGGATTCCGCCCGAAAAGCTCGATGACGTCGCAGAACTCGCAGGAGAACGGGCACCCCCGGGAGTACTGGACGGGCATCGAGCTGTACCGCCGCCACCGGGCCAGGTGCAGGTCGGGGGAGGGGACACGGGTCATGTCCGCCGGTCCCGCGGCTTCGTAACGGCGGCGCGCCGTTCCCGCTTCCAGGTCGGAAGCCAGTTCCGCGATCACCTCTTCCGCTTCGCCCCGGACGACGTGGTCCGCGTCCTCGTACGACGGGTTGTCCGCGCTCGTGACCGGACCGCCCACCACCGTCCGCAGCCCCGCTTCCCGGCAACGGGAGAGCAGTTGCGCCAGGGAGGGCCCCTGGACCAGCATGGCGCTCAGGAACGCCACGTCGGCCCAGGCGATGTCCTTGTCGCGGAGCGGTTCGACGTTCAAGTCCACCAGTTTCTTTTTCCAGTGCGGCGGAAGCATCGCCGAAACGGTGAGCAGCCCCAGGGGAGGATAGGCGGACCGTTTCCCGATGAACGGGAGGGCATGGCGGAAGCTCCAGAACGTATCGGGGAATTGAGGATAAAGAAGCAGGACCTTCATGCGGGCTCCTTCGAATACGCCATTATATGCGAACGGGAGCCCGTCAGTTTATTTTGTTTTTTCTTTTCCTCCCCCCTTGCGGCATCGCCGCTTCTCCCGCCAGCAGGCAGTGGCCCAGCCGCTCACTGCCGTCGTCCTTGTCCGTGTCCCATTCCCATGCGCTGCATTCACCCGGCAGGCACATGTCCATCCGGCATCTCTGGTAATTGACGAGGACCGACAGGCAGACCGTTCCGACCGCTTCCTTCGCCGTCGTCACCATGGCATGGGCCTCCTTCAGGCGTACCGGGTTCGGTTCATTCCATGTCAGTTCTTATCGGCAAGCGCCTGGAAGATGGCGCGGCAGAACGCGGGGAGGTCGGACGGCTTCCGGGAGGTGACCAGGTTGCCGTCCCGGACGACTTCGGTGTCCTCGTAGGCGGCGCCGGCGTTGATCAGGTCGTCCGCGATGGCGATGTAGCCGGTGACCATCTTCCCCTTCAGGATGTTCGCCGAGACGAGCATCCATCCTCCGTGGCAGATCGCCGCGACCACGTTCCCCCGCCGGTGCGCTTCGCGAACCAGGTCCACCATCGGTTTGTGGAGACGCATCCGGTCCGGGGCGTAACCGCCCGGGATGATCACCGCGTCGAAATCGGACGCTTTGACCTGGTCCGCTCCCTTGTCGGCTTGAGCCTCGTATCCGTGCTTGGAGGAGTACTTGCCCGGGGCGGGTCCGACGACCGTCACCTCGGCGCCCGCTTCCCGGAACCGGTACACCGGGTACCACAGTTCCAGGTCCTCATAGAGGTTTTCCACGAGCACGGCCACGCGTTTCCCCGTCATGTCCATTGCTTGACGCCTCCTTCCACCTTTCTTGGAGAGGAAATCGCCGGGAAAGGATTCATCACGCGTCTTCGGGGGTGAATCCCCGGCGAATTGTGTTTTCCGTCACCACCCGCGGCTCGAGGAACTGCTGCAGGTAGTCCGGTCCGCCCGCCTTGGAGCCGACTCCCGACATCCGGAATCCGCCGAACGGCTGCCGGCCGACGATGGCTCCGGTGATCCCCCGGTTAATGTAGAGATTCCCCACGGAGAATTCCCGGGAAACCTTATCGATATCGGCGGGACTCCGGGAGTAGAGGCCGCCGGTCAGGGCGTAGATCGAGGAGTTCGCGGTCGCGATCGCCTCGTCGAGGTCCTTCGCCTTGACGACCGCCAGGACCGGCCCGAAAATCTCCTCCGCGAGGAGCTTCGAACCGGGCGGCAGATCGACGAACACCGTGGGCGGCACGTAGTTTCCCGTGTCCGGGACCGGCCCCTGGACCAGCACTTTTCCGTCCCGCTTTCCCGTTTCGATAAAGGCGAGGATGGTCTTTTTTGCGGCGGCGTCCACCACGGGCCCCATGAAATTCTTCGGGTCTTGCGGGTCGCCGGCGGGGATCCCCCGGACCGCTTCGGCGAGCCGCGCAAGGAACCGGTCGTAGCACTCCGCGAGGACGATCGCCCGGGAGCAGGCGGAGCATTTCTGCCCCTGGAATCCGAAGGCGGACTGGACCACTCCGGGCACCGCCTGGTCCAGGTCGGCGTCCCCGGCGACGATGATGGCGTTCTTGCCGCCGGTTTCGATGACGACCTTCCTGGGGCCTTTCTGTCCGGGTGTCGTCTTTCCCGCCCTCTCCACGATCCCCAGCCCCACCTCCAGCGACCCGGTGAAGAGGATGAAGTCCGTGAACGGGTGCTCCACGAGGGTGAAGCCCACCTCGGATCCCCGGCCGGGGATGTAACCGATCACGCCGTCGGGGATGCCGGCTTCCCGCAGGATCTCGAAGGCGAGCCATCCGGTTTTCAGGGACCGGCTGGACGGCTTGTAGAGCGCCGCGTTGCCGGTCACGAGGGCGGCGGAGGTCATCCCCATGGAAATCGCCAACGGGAAATTCCACGGGGCGACGACGAGACCCACGCCGCGGGGCCGGTAGAAGTACCGGTTCTCCTCGCCCGGCGCTTCGCCCAACTTCCGAGGGGCGCCCAGCCGGGTCATCTCGCGGCCGTAATATTCCAGAAAGTCGACCGCCTCGCACACGTCGGCGTCGGCCTCCACCCAGTTCTTCCCCACTTCGAGGACTTCCCAAGCGGCCAGTTCCAGGCGCCGATTCCGGGCGATCTCCGCCGCGCGGAAAAGGACCGACGCCCGTTCACCGGCGGAGCGGCGTCCCCAGCCTATCTGGGCTTCCTTCGCCGCGGCGAGCGCCCCGTCCGCCATTTCCCGGGTCAGCGCCGACGTGGTGCACACGACCTCGTCCGGGTCGTGCGGATTCAAGGAAGCGAGCGTGTCCGATGACCTGTGCTCCCTGCCTCCGAAGACGACGGGGTGCTCCCTCCCCAATTCCTTGCGCACCTCGGCGATGGCGTCCCGGAACGCCTTGCGGTTCGATTCGACCGAGAAATCGAGCGGCGGCTCGTTCCGGAAGGGGGGGATGCCCGATATTTCCACCGGGGGCGGCTCGAACCCGGGGGCTTCCGGTTTTTTCAGCAGCTCCCCGGGGGATGCGTGGGCCGCGAACGTCTTCCGGAGGAATCCTTCGTTGGAAGTGTTCTCCAGGAGGCGGCGCACCAGGTACGCCATGCCCGGGATCAGTTCGCCCACGGGGGCGTATTCGCGTACGGGATGGCCCATCTTCCGGAGGGCGCGACGGATCGGCTCCGCCATTCCGAAGAGCGCCTGGAACTCGTACCGTTCGTTCGGGACGTTCATCCGCTCGGCGGCCGCCAATGCGTTGGCGATCGACCGCACGTTGTGGGACGCCACCGCGAGGGAGACGAAGTCGTGGTTCGCGAGGGCGATCTGCGTGCACTTTTCGAAGTTCCAGTCGGTATGCGGCTTGGCGGTGTAGACGGGGACCGGCCACCCGCGCTGGGCCGCGATGGTTTTTTCGTATTCCCAGTACGCGCCCTTGACCAGCCGCACGGTGATGCGCCGGTTGCGCGTTTTCGCCCAGCGGATCACCCGCTCGATGTCCCGCTGCGCGGATTTCAGGTACGCCTGCAGGGTGATCCCCGCCCCGCACTCCCCGACCCCGGGTTCGTCCAGCAGGCTTGTGACGATGTCGATCGTGAGGTCCTTGAGATGGGACGTCTCCATGTCGATGTGGACGCATCCTCCCGCGTCCCGGACCTTCCGGAAAATCGGGCGCAGCCGGCTTTTCACCGTTTCGAGGCTGTCCTCGTAGTTGTGGGGGCCGATGCGGGAGTAGAGGGAGCTGACCTTGACGGAAACGTTCAGGCGCGGGAAATGTTTTTCGCGTTCCGGGTCCCGGGCGGGCCAGGAGGACATCTCTCCCGCGAGGAGGTCCACCGCGGAAAGGTAGAGGTCCCGGTACCGGTCCGCCTCGGTTTCCGATACGGCGGTCTCGCCCAGGAGATCCACCGTGAACGTTCCGCCGTCGTTCCAGATGCCTTTCAGCGCCTTGACCGCTTCGAGGGGAGTTCCCCCCGCGATGAAATATTTCGAGAAGCCGGCGATGTTGCGCCGGATCAACAG
>JAJZRM010000114.1 GCA_021802685.1 Deltaproteobacteria bacterium
AAAACAACGAGGAATACCCTTTGGACCACGGATACAAGACCCCATAGCACCAAAACAAAAAGAAGATCGCCATGTGCCATTTGAATTTTGCGCCCGGTAAAATATCGACATACCGACGAGCCGACGATGCGACTGCGATCAGGAGGATGACGGCGAAGAGCGCGTGGAGATCGAAAACTCCCTTGACGGCGATTCGCATCGGATCGACGAAACCGAGGAATTCGGACGCCGGCAGGAGCAGCAACAGGACAAGATTTCCCCGCGATAGGGCGGTGCCCGCGAACCCCAGCGACAACAACAGCAGCAGCCACACCGCCACGGTCATGAGCGGGAGCCCGGCTTTCCCGCGCCCCGCCAGGCCGGAATCGACGGTTGCGTGAACGCGCCCCGCGCCAGCGCCTCGACCTGTTCGTCGCTCAACTGACCGTAGAGATACAGCGCGGCCCCGCTTCCCGGCCATTTCCGCCGGGCGAATTCCATGTAGCGATTGACCCGTTCCCCGGAGCGACGCACCACGCGGTGATCCCGCTTGTCGTAGTTCCCGAACGACACGATCAGGCGGTCCGGGGACTTCAGGTCCGCGCGAACCTTGTCGATGGTTTCGTAATCCACCCGTTCCCGATAGTCCATGGAAAAGACGATGTCGATCCAGCCCTGGTTCGCCCACGAGACCTCGTCTCGACCCTCCAGCGGCCGTACCGCCCCTTTGGGCTTCGGATGCCCGTCGACGCTTATGACCAACTCCGGTTTCAGCTTCCTGGCCGCTTGTGCAAAACCGGCGGCGATATCCGTCACCGCCCGGTCCTGCCACGATTGCAGCCTGTCCCGGGACGCGCCGACGATCCCCCGGAGCGCGTAGTCCGGCCAGAACGGGTAACCGGACCGTTTCTCGTAATCCGCCCGGCACGAATCGGACGTGCAGAGACCCATCGCCCGGATGTAGTCGAGGTTGACGCCGTCCACATCGTAGCGGCGTACGACATCCAGCATGAGATCCTTGATGAAGCTCCGGAATGCGGCATTGTGGATGTCAAAGGCATGCTCGGGAGTACCGTCGCCGTAATAGCCCCGGAACGCATCCGTGTCCCGGAAGACGACCGTAAACCAGGGGTGGACCTCGATCCCCAGCGAATGAGCCCTTTGAATCAGGTAGGACAACGGATCGTCCCCGGCATCCGTCCTGCGCCGGACCTGGAGGTCCGCGGCGGCAACCCGCGAAGCATAGTAGGCGGTCTTCCCGTGCCAGACACACGGAACGTAGACGTTGAACCCGGCCCGCTTTATCCGCGACAGAATGACGTCGGTCGCCCGGCGGGACGTCGCCCAGAGGATGTCCTCGTCGAAAATCGCCCTGGTTTCCACCAGCGTCCCCTCGCGGTTCCTCGTTTCTTTCAAAGGAAGCGTCATCCCGTCGAGCAGCCATTTCTCGTTCTTCCCGTCGAACGGCTCGAAATCGTTCCGACGCCGCAGGAAACCGGCATGGACCTCGTCGTCCGCGAGCGGCCGGGAAGCGACGCACAGGTCGCCGATCAGAGCCTCGGCCCCTCTACCCTTCTTTTCGGTGGTCCCGTGGTCGCTGCCGATGATCAGGGGTCCTGCGGCCGGGTAAGAACCCGTGAAAGGCCTGGCATACTCGGCGACTTTTTCGCCGTCGATATAAACGCGGCAATTCCCGTGCGCTCCGTTTTCCCATGTCACGGCGAAGTGCGTCCAGAAACCGGCGACCAACCGGTACGGCACGGAACAGTGCACGAAGTCCTGGTTGCTTGCGACGAAATAGAGGCGGCCGGCCCCGGTCGGTTCCCACCACCCTTGGGACAGGACCAGGTACCCATGCCGCCCGTCCGCCCAAGGCAAGGACAGAAAGGTTTTCGACCGGCGGTCCGTTTCCTTCCAAAGCGGTTTGATCCAAAAAGAGATGCTTCCGCCCCGGGTGGCAAGCGAAATCGCCGGTAGATATTCGGCCCACCCCGCATCGGCGATCTTCAGGATCGTGCCCGAACGGCCCGTCCGGATCGTTGCGCCATGCAGGCGGAATTCGGGGTTTCTCGGCATGCCAAGGCGGTCATCCCCCTGCTCCTGGCACAGTACGCAACGAGGGATGGAAAGGATCAGTACGAGCAGACAGGCGAACGCCTGCGGGAGGCCACGGGGACGGCGGCGATCCTCTCGAACCGTGGGCGATCCATCCATGTCGTACGGAAAACGGCAAGAGCGACCGAAGCGGCCGGAACGAATTCCGTGTCCCTCCTTTGGCGATGGAGCATCTTCCCAATCGCCCGTTACCGCGGTGTTTCGCCGGGATTAACTCTTCGTGAAAGGACCGGGCAGGACGTCCCTCGCCGGCTCGTCCAGAACCTCGCGGACCTTCCGCCCGAGTTCCGCGGCGGTGAACGGTTTCGCGAGGGCGTGCACCCGGGAGGACAGGCCCATCCCCTGCCGGAGGATATTTCCCGTATAGCCCGAGACGAAGAGGAACCGGAGTCCAGGATGCTTCCGCAGAAGGCGCACGGCGAGCTCCTTCCCGCTGATTCCCGGCATGATGACGTCGGTCAGCAGGAGGTCCACGGACCCGTCCTCGTCATCGAAGCGCGCCTCGGCCTCCTCGCCGTTTCGCGTGGAAATCACCCGGTACCCCAGTTCGGTCAGTATCGCCGCGGTCGACTGCCGGATGTCGTCGTTGTCCTCCGCGAGAAGGATCGTCCCCCCTCCTCGCATGGGGGCGGCGGTCTCGGGCGCAACCGTCCGCGTTCCCTGAGCGGAATCATCCGCCTCCAAGGCCGGGAAGAGGATGGAGAACATCGTCCCCTTTGCAAGGGCGCTGTCGACCAGGATGAATCCGCCGGCCTGCTTCACGATCCCGTAGACGGTCGAGAGCCCGAGGCCGGTGCCGCTCCCGCCGCTGCCGTCCTTCGTCGTGAAGAACGGCTCGAAGATCCGGTCGCGAATCTCCTCGGGGATCCCGGAGCCGGTGTCGGAGACGCGGAGCCGGACGTAAGCGCCCGCCGGGATGGTCGCCCCTCCCGCCCGGCCCGACCCGTCGGCCTCGATCCGGTCGAGGCGGATCGAGATCTTCCCCCCCCGCGGCATGGCGTCGCGCGCGTTCACGACCAGGTTGACGACGATCTGGTCGAACTGCCCCGGGTCGATCATCACGGCCGGTACGGTCCCCGAATCGGCCAGGTCGAGCGCGATGTCCTCGCGGATCAGGTGCCGGACCATCGAGGCCATCCTGGAGACGACATCGCGGAGGTCGGTCCGGACCGGCTTCGACGGTGCCTGGCGGCTGTACGCCAGCAGTTGCCGGATCAGGTCGCTCGCCCGTTTGCAGACGTCCATGATCATGTCCATCTTCGCGGAGAGCTCGGCGGTCTGTCCCCACTTGAGTTTCGTGAGTTCCGAGAAACCGGTGATCGCCCCAAGGTAGTTGTTGAGGTCGTGGGCGATCCCCCCTGCAAGGCGTCCCACCGCTTCGAGCCTCTGGATCTGGGAAATCTTCTTTTCGAGTTCCAGGCGCTCGGATTCGGCCTTCTCCCGCCCCGCGATCTCCTCCTTGAGCCCCAGGTTCGCCCGGCGCAGCTCGGCGAGGAGGTAGCCGATATCCTTATCCTTCCGCCCGCGAAGGTAGAGGTGCGACGCGCCCAGACCCGTGATCAGGAACCCGGCGGCGAGCGCGAGATAAGGCGTCGGGGAAGCGCTGCCCTCCAACATGCCCCGGGACGGCAACACGGTCACGCGGAAGACGCGTCCCGTCGCGGCGTGCCGGACCGACTTCTCGATCATCGGAACGCCCGCCGGCGGAATTTTCGATGGAGACCGGTCCCAGGCATGGATCCGCACGAGCGCGCCGCCGTCGCGGACCTCGTCGATCCGGACCGCCGAGAGGTTCTCCGTCGCGGACTCCCGGAAGGTCACCTCGAAATTCCCGATGAGGAAGCCGGACGGGCGATCCGGGGCGCCTTGACCCGTCCCCCCGGAGATCGGGAGGACCACGGAGTAGCCCGGGGATTGGTCCGAGTCGATCAGCCGGATGGATTCGGTGTCGATGGAGATCCCCTCCGATGCGGCGCGCTGCAGGGACGCCTCGAGCGCCGGGAGCGCTCCAACGTCGAAGTAGACGGTCGGCCCTTCGGCCCCGGCGGCCCCCTGGTAGTAATCCTTGTGATAAACATACCGCTCTCCGCCGGCGGACATTGTCCCGGCGGCGATCCGTCGGCGGAACAGCGTCGTTTTCGCCCCCGGCCGGGAATCCGCGTCGCTCGGGATGATCCAGATGAGCACCCGCATGTCCGGGCGCCTCGCGGTGACCGCGTTGACGATTTTCTGGAAGTCGTACGGTTCGGTGTCGGGGAGCGCGAAATAGAGCTGTCGCACCGGGTGGAGGAGCGCGGCATTTCGTTCGATATCATCGAGGAAGCCGTTGATGATCCGGTCGGCGCTCGCCTCGGTCCGGAGATGGACCTCCCGGGCCGCCGACGACTTGATCATCAGGAAAATTCCCGCCGAAAGGAGAAGTCCGAATACCGCCGCGACGACGACCGGAAAGTAGCTCCGGTGGAGAAGTCCGGACCGCCGCTTCCTCTCCCGCTCCGCTGTCCCCCCGGAATCCGGCAATGCCATCCCTTTCGCGGCGTATGCTGCCACGCAAAAATAAAACAGGAGGATTAAGGTGATGTGAAGGAAATGTGAAGCGGGGATGAAACCCCGGGAGAGGGGCCGGCGGCCGGGACGCCGACCCGCTCCGCTAACGGCGCCCGTGGAATCTTTTCCGGATGGTAATGCGGACGACATCGGGGCTTAACGGCGGCGCGGCAGATTCTTCGGCATGACGACCTACCGAGCCGACCTTCATGTCCACTCCCGGCACTCCAACAAACCGTCGATCTGGGCGCTCCGAAAGTTCAACTGCCCGGAGAGCTATACCTCGCCGCGGACGATCTACGAGAAGGCGCGCAACGCGGGATGCGATCTCGTCACGATCACCGACCATGACACGATCGACGGGGCGCTCGAGATCGCCCACCTTCCGGGGACGTTCGTATCGGTCGAGCTGACGTCGGCGTTCCCCGGGAACGGCGCGAAGATCCATGTCGTCGCGCTCGGGGTCGACGAGGCGACCTTCCGGGAGGCGATGTCGCTCCGCCGGAATTCGCACGAGCTCGTCGGGTTCCTGCGGCGCCGCGGGATCGCCCACTTCCTCGCGCACCCTCTTTACGACATGGACGACCGGTTGACGGCGGACACGATCGAGCAGGCGGTCCTGCTCTTCGAGACGTTCGAGGTCCGCAACGGCGCACGCGCCCCCCGCTTCAACCGCATCGTCGAGTCGGTCCTCGACGCGCTGACGCCCGAGACGGTCGCCCGGCTCGCCGAGCGCCACGGGATCGACCCGGTCGGCGCTGCGCCGTGGGTCAAGGGGCGGGTCGGCGGGTCGGACGACCACGGGGGGTTCTTCATCGGACGCACCCGCACCGTCGCGCCCCGCGGGGCGACGCCGGGGGAATTCCTGGAAGCGGTCCTCGCGAAGGAGACCGCCGCCGAAGGAGAGCACGGCGACGCGCTCACCCTCGCGCACAGCATATACGGGATCGGCTGCCGGTTCCTCCACGAACGGATGGGGGGCGGGAGTCGGAACGGCGAGGCGTACCCGTACCTGAAAATCCTCGCCGGAAAGGCGTTCGGTTCCGGAACGCCCCCGTTGACGGTGCGCGACCGCCTCCTGCTCCTCATCGACCGCATCTTCCCTCGGGAGGTGCGGAAGCTCCGCCCCGAGCCGTTCGAGGCGGTTCTCGAGCGGGAGGCGCGGCGGATCGTGACGGACCTCCCGTTCATCGAGTCGCTCGACGCCGACAGCCGGAACCGGAAGATTTTCACGGTGACGAGCGCGCTGATCAACCGGCTCCTCTTCGCATTCACGGACCGGATGACGGGGCAGAGCTTCCCGGCGGAGATCGTCGATATGATCCGTTCGGCGGCGGCGGTCGGCCTCGTTCACCTGCTCGCCGCGCCGTACTACTCGGCGTTCCACCACCAGCACCGCGGAAAAGCGCTCTCGCGCGAACTCGAGCGGCGCTTCCTCGGCGGAACGGCGCCGAAGGGTTGCGAAAAGGTCGCCCTCTTCACCGACACGCTGGACGAGATCAACGGCGTCGCGATCACGATCCGGCGGCTCCTCGAGAGCTGCCGCCGGCAGGGGATCGAGCTCGTCGTCGTCACTTCGGGCACGGGGGAAACGCGCTTCGACGCCGGGGTCATCCACTTCCGGCAGGTCGGCGAAGTCGCCCTGCCGGAGTACCCGGAGATGAAGGTCAGCTTTCCGCCGCTGCTCGACGTCCTTGACTATATCGACCGGGAGGAGTTCACCCGGATCCACGTCAGCACTCCCGGCTCCCTCGGCCTGACCGGCCTGCTCGTCGCGAAAATGATGGACCTGCCGGTCTCGGGAACGTACCACACCGAGATACCGCAGTATGTCCGGCGCCTCACCGACGACGCGTTCCTCGAGAACGCCGCGTGGGACTTCATGATCTGGTTCTACGGGATGATGTCGGAGGTGCTGGTTCCGTCGTCGAGCACACGCGACCAGCTGGTCGCGCGGGGGCTCGACCCGGCGCTCGTCCGGCCGCTCCCCCGGTGGGTCGACACCGGCGTCTTCACGCCCGCGATGCGCGACCCGGCGCTCCGGCGCAAGTTCGGCGGCGACGGCGAAACCCGCTTCCTCTACACGGGCCGCGTCTCGGCCGAGAAGAACCTCCTTCTGCTCGCGGACGCGTTCCGCGACCTCATCGATTCCGGCGCGTCCTGCCGGCTGATCGTCGTCGGCGACGGTCCGTACCGGAAGGAAATGGAGGGCGCCCTCACGGGGTATCCCGCGTGCTTCACCGGCTACCTCCGCGGCGACGAACTCGTCGCCGCGTACGCGTCGTGCGACGTCTTCGTCTTCCCGAGCGGCACCGACACGTTCGGAAACGTCGTCCTCGAGGCGCAGGCGTGCGGTCTGCCCGTCATCGTCTCAGACCGCGGCGGGCCGCAAGAGCTGGTGGACGCCGGGAAAAGCGGTTTTATCACGCCGGAGGGGAACCAGGCGGAGCTGGTCCGCGCGATGCGGCGCTTCGTCGAGAACCCGTCGCTCGCCACCAAGATGGGCCGGGACGCCCGCCGGTTCGCCGAGTCGCGGCGGATCGACCCCGTGACTTCGTACAGCGCGATCCTCCTGCCGAAGAGCGGCGCCGCCGGCCAGGCCGCGGGGTATTAGGTTCCAGGGGTGATCCGCTCCCTGCTCGCCGGAAAGGCGCCGTCGCAACTCATCCTGCAGGTCACCGACGCGTGCAACGCGCGGTGTCCGCAATGCGGGATGCGCGCCGGGAATCCGTTCCTGCGGACGCACATGCCGGCCGAGACCGTCCGCCGCCTGATCGACCGCGCGGCAGCGAACGGCGTCCGGATCCTCTCGTTCACCGGCGGGGAGCCGCTGTTGCGGTGGGAGGAGCTGGCCGGTCTCATACGGCACGCGACCGACCGGGGGATCGTCCACACACGAACCGGTACGAACGGCTTCCTCTTTGCGCGGTCCGGGCGTTCCGGGGCGGCCTTCGAGGTCGACCGGGTCGCCGACGCGCTCGCCGGGAGCGGTCTCCGCACGTTCTGGATCAGTCTCGACTCCACCGACGCGGCGCTCCACGAGTCCTCGCGCGGTCTCCCGGGGGTCGTCGAGGGGATCGCGAAGGCGCTGCCGCTCTTTCACGCGCGAGGTCTCTATCCTTCGGCGAACCTGGGAATCACGCGGCTGCTGACCCGGGAAACGCTTCACCTCGACGGAACGGCCGACCCCGAGGAGTTCCGCTCCGCGTACCGGGATGGTTTCCGCGAGTTTTTCCGCCACGCCGCCGCGCTCGGGTTCACGATCGCGAACGCGTGCTACCCGATGAGCGACGACACGGTCGGAGAACCGTCGCGCGCCGCGTACCGCGCGCTTTCCGCCGACGCCGTCGTGGGTTTTCGGCCGGCCGAGCGGGTCCTCCTCTTCCGGGCGCTCTCCGACGCGGTCGCGTCGAGCCGCGACCGGATCCGGATCTTCACGCCGCGCTGTTCGCTCCTGTCGCTCGCCCGCCGGCACTCCGGGAGGCGGGACGCCGGGTTTCCCTGCCGCGGGGGGCGGGAGTTCCTCTTCATCGCGGCGACGGGGGAGACCGCGTACCCGTGCGGGTACCGCGGGGACGAGCCGCTCGGGTCGTACGGCGACCTCCCTGGAGATCGGAA
>JAJZRM010000115.1 GCA_021802685.1 Deltaproteobacteria bacterium
GCAACAGGATCTCCTCCGGGTCCTCGAACAGAAGGAATTCAGCCGAGTGGGGGGATCCCAGGTCATCGCCATCGAATCGCGCATCATCGCCGCCACCAACCGGGACCTGCGGAAGGCGATCGAGGAGGAGAAGTTCCGGGACGACCTCTACTACCGGTTGAACGTGATCTCCATCCGCATTCCTCCGCTGAGGGAGCGGAAGGAGGACATCCCCCTCCTGGTGGAGAGTTTCATCGAGAAATTCAATATCGAGATGGGGAAGCAGGTCGAGGGGGTCACGGACCAGGTGATGCGGCAGCTCATGGATCATCCCTGGCCGGGGAACGCCCGGGAGCTGCGGAACGTCATCGAGCGGGCCATGGTGGTCGCCCGGGGGAGAACGATCGGGGAAACCGACCTCGACCTCCAGGCGGTCGCGAAGGCTCCCGGTCCCGGCAGATCCCTGGAAGAGATCGAGGTGGAGCATATCCGGCAGGTGCTCGCCGGCAATAACTGGAACATCCAGCGATCCGCCCAGGTCCTGGGAATCGATCGGGCAACCTTGTATAACAAGATCCGGAAGCACAACCTCAAGGGAGGGAAGCCCGGCTGACCCGCGCGGAATGCCGGATATCACGATTACGTGTAGAATATTTATACATATGTAACTGCCTTAATTTAAATTAAATTTCTTATTTCTTCCTTGAGTGTTGAATAATCCTACATTTTCGATCATTTGAAACGTTCCCCTCCGTTCGGCGGTTCCTGAGCAATACTCCTTATATTTCAGCCAGATAACTACCATTTTCGTTCCGGTTCGCTCACCGGCATACCCTTTGCTCCTTTACGAAGGCAAGAAAGGTGGTGATCACAATGTTCTACATCTTGATCGGAATCGTTTACGGGGTGATGGGAGCGTTGGTGGCCGGCGTGGGGGCATTGCGGAGAGCCTGATGGGCGGCGGATCCGGACGGGAGGGAACCATGAGCGAGAGCAAATGTCCATTCCTGGAAATCAAAACGGTGACCTTCTGCAAGGCTTTCCCGGTGAAGATGATCCCGCTGGATCGAGCCATTTCCTCGAAAGGGATCTGCAACAGCGACTGTTACGCGGAGTGTTCCCTGTACCAGGAAAGGAGTCACCCGAAAATCGCGGTCGAGCAGGTTCGCGGGTTCCGGTACCGCTCGGACTACCACATCCACCCGAAGCATATCTGGGTGTATCCCTCCGGGGAGACCCACCACCGCGTGAAGGTCGGGATCGACGACTTCGCGCAGAAGCTGACCGGGAAGATCGATCGGGTCTCCCTTCCGGCGGAAGGGTCGGTCGTCAAGGAAAACGCCGTCACCTTCCTGATCCACTCGGGTGCGAGAACGGTCCGCATGGTGTCCCCTTCCAACGGGATCGTCGCGGAAGTGAACACGCGGCTCGCCTCCGAGCCTTCGCTGATCAACCGGGATCCGTATCTGGACGGCTGGATCTTCTCCATGGAAGCCCAGGCCGACGGCTTGAAAGGGCTGTTCCACGGGAACAGCATCCAGCCGTGGCTGTCCTGGGAGGTCGAACGGCTTCACCGGGCGTTCACGACCGAATTGGGAATCACCGCCACCGACGGCGGCGAGGTTCTGGCCGACATAGGGACGAAACTGTCCGACCCGCAGTGGGAAAGGGTCGCCAGCTTGTTCATAGGCTGACCGCGGCGGGAACGTCTCCGCCCCGGGGCGCCTTGGAAAGGAGGACAAAATGGTACTGCTTCTGGTGGTAGCGACGCTGCTCGTCATCCTGGGGGTCGGGATCTTCCTGGCCACCGGGCAGAAGCGCCTGGCCCGGGCGCTGGCGGCCGACGAAACGACGGGAGGGCTCTACTTCCATCCCGGGCACACGTGGGCGAGTTTCCTTCCCACCGGGATGGCGAAGGTGGGGATCGACCGGTTCCTCCGGGAGATCCTCGGGCGGTTCGATGACGTGTTGCTTCCCTCCGCGGGAAGGTCCGTGAAGCAGGGACAGGTTGTCCTCACCCTGATCAAGGGCGGAAGGCGGGTCCACGTGGTTTCCCCGATGGACGGCATCGTGTGCGCCACGAACCCGCGGTCCGCGGAAGGCGCCGGATTCTCCTACAAGGACGACTACCTGCTCCTCGTCCGCCCGACCCGCCTGAAGGAGAACATGGCGCAGATGAAGGGGTACCGGGAGGCGGACGGCTGGTTCCGCGCGGAATTCGCGCGGTTCAAGGACTTCATCACCTTCCGGATGGGGAACCTCGCCGAAGTGGGCGCGACCCTGCCGGACGGCGGCGAGCACATGGAAGGGATCGTCGAGAAGATGGACGAGGCCACCTTGAAGGCTTTTACGGAGGCGTTTCTCCGATAACAACTCAATGGGGGATGTCATGAATCCGTCGCGAAGGCAATTTCTGAAGTGGGCCGGGTTGGCCGGGGGCGGTCTCTACGCCGCGCGGGCAGCCGCTTCCTCTCAGGCGCCGGGGGCGCCGGCCTCGAAGGAGGACGTCGAGTTCTACGGACTCCTGATCGACACGACCAAGTGCATCGGCTGCCGTGCCTGCGAAGAGGCGTGCAACGGCAAGAACGGCCTGCCGAAACCGGATGTCTCCTTCTCGAGCGAGAGCGTGTTCGAGAAGAAACGGGACACCACCGAGGGCTCTTTTGTCGTCGTCAACCGGTACGCGGACGAGAAATCTCCGGACAAGCCGATCTTCGTCCGGAAGCAGTGCATGCACTGCACCCAGCCTTCCTGCGCTTCCGCCTGCCTGTGCAAGGCGATGGAGAAGATGCCGGAAGGGCCGACCGTCTACCACGAGGACCGCTGCATGGGGTGCCGGTACTGCATGATATCGTGCCCCTTCGACATCCCGAAGTTCGAATACAACAGCCCGACCCCGTTCGTGAAAAAGTGCATCGGTTGCCCCGACCTGGTCGCGAAGGGGGAGAAAACCGCGTGCGCCGAGGCGTGCCCCGAGGGGGCGACCCTGTTCGGGAAGCGGCGGGACCTGATCGAGGAGGCCAAGAAGAGGATCTACCAGAACCCGGAGCGGTACCACCCGCACATCTACGGCGAACACGAGGTCGGAGGGACGGGGTACATGTACCTGTCCGCGGTCCCCTTCGAGAAGATCGATTTCCGGAACGACCTGGGCACGAAGCCGTACCCGGAACTGACCTCCGGCTTCCTGTCCTCCGTGCCCCTGGTGGACATTCTCTGGCCGGCGGTCCTGTTCGGATTCAACTACCTCGTTACCGGGAATGAGAAAGAAGACACCAAGGAGGACGGTCATGGAGTCTAACGTCAAACCGATTCATATCGCGGGAAAGGAACCCGTTCCGGACACGGGTACGCTGAAGGGATTCCTGAGGTTCTTCCTGCAGGAGCTGAAGCCCAAGGGGAAGGTGATCACTCCGTTCAACATCATCTCCGGCATCATCATCCTGGTCGGGCTCGCCATCATCGGGATCCGGTTCGCGAAGGGGCTCGGTGCGGTGACGAACCTCTCCCAGGCGTATCCCTGGGGGATCTGGATCGGTTTCGACGTCGTGACGGGAGTGGCGTTCGCCGGCGGCGCGTACATCCTCACCTTCGCCGTTCACATCCTGAAGGTCGAGAAGTACGAACCCATCGTGCGGGCGACGGTTTTGAACGGGTTTCTGGCGTACGTCTTTTACAGCGGCGCGCTGCTGCTCGACCTGGGGCGCCCCTGGAACGTGGTCAATCCCATCATCGGGAATGCCTTCGGGTACGGGTCGGTCCTTTTCCTCGTCGCCTGGCACTTCCTCCTCTACACCCTCTGCCTGTTCGTCGAAACCGCGCCGGCGATCGCGGAATGGCTGAAATGGGTGAAGGCGCGGCGGATCATCCAGAAGATGACGACCGCCACCGTCATCCTGGGCGTCACGCTGTCCACGCTCCACCAGGCGGGGCTGGGGGGGCTGTTCCTGACGGCGCCCTCCAAGATCCATCCCTTGTGGTATTCGAGCAATATTCCGGTCCTGTTCTTCATATCGAGCATGTTCGCCGGGTTCTCCATGATCATCATCGAGAGCCGGTTCACGCACAAGATCTTCTCCAACCGGGTCGACGCGACCCATCACGCGTCCCACGGGAAGATCATCCTCGGCCTCGGGAAAGGGTCCGCCAGCGTGATGGCCGCCTACCTGTTCCTGAAGGTCATCGACCTGACCCACGGCCACCTGTGGGGCATGCTGTTCACCTCCATGGGGCTCTGGTACCTGGTGGAAGTCGTGGCGTTCACCCTCGTCCCGCTCGTCCTCTACGTCGTCGCGATCCGGGACCAGAACGTGAAGCTCGTCCAGAACACCGCTTTCCTCACGGCGATCGGCGTGATCCTCAACCGGCTGAACATCTCCGTGATCGCCTTCAAATGGTACGAGGCGGTGCGGTACTACCCCTCGTGGCAGGAGATCGTGGTCACGCTGGCGGTCATCAGCATGGAGCTCTGGGTGTTCCGCTGGGTCATCAACCGGATGCCGATTCTCGGGGAGCACCCCGATTTCAAGGATGAGAAACACCTCGTTCACAATAAGAAAGCGGAGGTAGCGAGATGGACGGTTTCAGCCTCGTAGACATCTATTCAACCAAGGGGATCGAATACCTGGTCGCGGTGGTCTTTTTCTTCGGGTTCCTCGGGCTGCAGTACTACCTGTTGCGCCCCGAGCCTCGGCGGGCGAACGCTCCGGCGCCGAATCCGGGCGGAATGGGAAGGTTCCGCGTTCCCGACGGGTACAGTTTCCACCAGGGGCACAGCTGGATGAAGGTGGAACCGGCGGGCTCGGGCCGGCAGGGGCTGGCGCGGATCGGACTTGACGATTTCGCGCAAAAGCTCGTGGGCAAGGTGGATTCCGTCGATCTGCCTCCCGTCGGTTCCCGTCTCGCGCAGGGCGACAAGGGATGGAGCCTCGTGGTCGATTCCGTCCCCGTCGCGATGCTGTCGCCCGTGGACGGGGAGGTCGTGGCGGTGAACCCGGAGGTTCTCCGGTCTCCCGCCATCCTGAACCGGGATCCGTACGGGGAAGGTTGGCTGATGAAGGTGAAATCCGACAGGGTTTCCGCGGACGTCCGGAACCTCCTGTCGGGAAAAGTGGCCAGGGTCTGGATGGAGAACGCGCTGGAAAACCTTTATCCGGCCCACGAGGAGGCGCTGGGGCCGGTGATGCAGGACGGCGGTGTTCCCATCGAGGGAATCGCGAAGGCCCTGGGGGGGAACCGGTGGGAGCATCTGGCGCGGACCCACCTGCTGACGGACGAGGCGTGATGCGCGTATATTGTGATTCATGGAGAAAGCATGGGCATGGGCCGCCGCCGCCCTGGTGTTGTCCGCCTTGGGGATGGTGGCCACGGGGGTCCGCTCCTCCCTCCTGATTCTCGGTGAGGAGGGGCTTTCCGAAGCGGCCGACCGGGGGAACATCGCCGCAGCGAAGATCCGCGACGCAACGCGGGACCCTTCGCTGCGGTTCCCTTTCTCCCTTTGGGTCGCCGCGGCGTTCCTGAAGGTCGCCTCCGCGATCTCGGCGGGATGCGCCGCGGCCGCCGCCTGGCGCGGGATGAGCGGCTGGGCGGGCCCGCTGTCCGCGGCCGCCTGGGTCGCCGCGTACATGGTGTGCGCCTTTCTCCTGGAAAACGTCGCAACCCGCCGGGGACTCGCCCATCCCGGCAACATCCTTCGCGGCGGGGGGTTGACGCTTCGGCTCCTGCGGCTTTCGGCGATTCCGGCCGCGGCCGTCGAGGCGGCCGGCCGCGCCTTCTTCCCCGGACGGTTCTCCCCCGAAGCGCTGATGGACATCCGTTTCGGTTCCGAGGAGGGGATCCTGACCGTCATCGAAGAGGGGGCGGAGCACGGGACGATCGACCCCTCCGAGGGCAGGATGATCGAGGGGATCCTCCGTTTCGGGGATCGGACCGTGTCGGAGGAGATGACCCCCCGGTCCCGGGTTGTCTTCCTCCGCCAGGGCGCCTCTCTTCCCGAGGTCGCCCGGATCGTCGGCGAAACGCCGTTCTCCCGCTATCCCGTCCTTGCGGGTAACGGCGAGGAGGTCGTCGGCGTCCTCCCGGCGCGTTCCCTCCTTCTGGCAAGCGGGGACGTTCCCTGGGACCGGTTCCTCGAAAAGCCGGTCTACGTTCCCGAATCGTTGAGAATGGCGGACCTCTACCGGCGGTTTCAGCGGGTCCGGACCCACATGGCCATCGTGATCGACGAGCACGGGATGCTGTGCGGCGTCATCACGGTGGACGACCTTCTGGAGAAGATCCTCGGAAACCTGGCGGGGCGGGACGTAGCCTCGGAGGCTCCGTCGTGGGAAAAGGACGGCTCGTTGTCGGTGCCCGCCTCGACTCCCGTGCGGGAGCTGCGGGACGACTACGGGATCGACATCCCCTTGAGTCCCGTGTACGAGACGGCCGGCGGATACGCCATGGACTGCCTGCAGGGCATCCCGGAGGCAAGGGTCACTTTCCGCGCCCATGGGTACCGGATCACGGTGGTGGAGTCGGCCGGACACCGCATCCGCCGGCTTCGGTTCGAAAAGATCCCTACCGGAACGTCGTAAGCTCCTCGGGGGGTTTCCGGGGCGGCTTCGCCGGCGCGGAGTCCGGTTTCCCCAGCGCGATGATCGCGACGAGTTCCTCGGGGTACTTGACGAGGAGCGTCGACTCCAGCTCGGACTTGGCGAGGAGCGGGCCGGTCATCCAGCAGGTGCCGTACCCCAGCGCGTAGGCCGCCACCAGGAACTGCGCGATTCCGGCGGAGATCCCCTGCAATCCCGGGTTCACCTGGAATCGCCGGGCCTTGTACCGTTCCGGGTCCTTCTCGCGCAACGCCTTGTCCGTCGCCGATTCGAAAGGGGTGCCCACGACGCACACCGCCGCCGGAGCGTAGGCGAAGAGGTTGTGGGAGGATGGTTTGTCGGGGGGGGCATCCTTCCCCGTCAACCGCGCCAGGATCTCGTCGACGATTCCCCTCATCCGGGCGAGCGTTTCCTTGTCCTGGACGACGATGAACCGGAAGTTCTGGGAATTCCCGGCGGTGGGAGCCCAGGTTGCGGCTTCCACCATCCGGAGGATCTGGTCCTTCGGCACGGCCTCCTTCCGGAACTTGCGGATGCTTTGCCGTCCTTTCATCGCCATGAAGACGTCCATCCGTTTCCTCCTGTCAAACCTCAAAGTTGCCCGCCCGCGCGGTCATTGGGCGATCAGCAGGAATTCCGCCGTGCGGCCTTTCTCCCGGACGTGGGAAAGGAGCCGGTCCCGCGGGATCCTGCCGTCCGCCGCGGCCCGGACGGCTTCCGCCGCGGCCTTCCCGCCCGCGATGACGAGCAGGGAGGCATGAGGGAGATCCGATACGGCGTGGGAGACTTTCGAGACGATCGAGGCTCCAGTTTTCGTCAGATTCCCGCCCCGTTCCCCCACGACGAGCCGCTCCGGGACGACGATCCGGAGGACCGGTCCGAGCGGGGTGACGTCGATCTCCGTGGAAACCTTTGCCAGGCCGGCGGAAAGCAGCGAGAACGTCTCCTCCCTGCGGAGCGAAGACCCCGTGCGCTCCTCCCGGATGCGCTCGACGCGTCCGGAGAGAATGGCACGCTCGCGCAGGAGCTGCTCCTCCCGGGAAGCGAGGACCGACAGCTTGTTCCCGAGGTCCGCCACCTCCGCCTCCCGGGCGGCGGCCTCCCGCCGCATCCGATCGAGGTCCTTTTCGTACCCTTCGGCCCGCGCGGTCAGTTCCTGGATCCGCCTTCCCGTCGCCCTCTCCCGTTCCAGCAGTTCGTCGATGAACCGGTCCCGCGTGATCCGGGTTCCATTGTACGGCTGCCGGGATCCCGTCAAGCCTTCTCCCAGCCTTTTCAGGGACTCGTCCATCTCTTTCACCTGCTTCGACAGGGCCGCCTCGGCTTCCTTTCCTTCGGCGACCCGCTTCGACAGGGCGGCGTTTTCTTCCTCCAGTTGCGACTTTTCCCGGTTCAGGGCTCCCAATGCGCTTCTCAGGGAATCGGTTTCCCGCGCCTTCAACTCGTATGACGTCCTTGTTACGATGCAGCCGGCTCCGGAAAGGAGCAGGACGGCAACGGGAACCGCAAACAGGCATCCGCGAATCAACGTCGGCGCTCCGTGTCAGTCGTTCGAATAAGGGATATTAAGATTTTACTTTCCGCATTCTTTTTAATAAAGTTGAAAAT